>JAHQVY010000229.1 GCA_019634095.1 Cellvibrionaceae bacterium | reverse complement strand
CTCTTTGCCACGAGTTTCATGGACATACTTGAGTACAAACACTACGGATATTGCGGCGCACAGAGTGTAAAAACCGTAGGCCCCCACCAACCCCACCGAGGCGAGCAAAATCGGGAATGTCATGGTAATGCCGAAATTAGACAGCCACTGAAACCAGCCCGCCACAGCTAAGCCGGAACCGCGAATTTGATTGGGAAACATTTCCCCCAACATAACCCACATAATAGGCCCCCAAGAAAAGTTGAAAAACATAACGTAGACATTGGCGGATACTAGAGCCAGCATCCCCATTGCTTCGTTCAGGGTAATGGCACCGCTGGCATCTTTGGTGACCGTAGAGAAAGCGATGGCAGCCAAACCCAGCGACAGCGTCATGCCAAGCGAACCAATCCACAACAGTGGTTTGCGACCGATTTTGTCCACCAGCAGCAATGCCAGTATTACCGCGCCGATACTCAGAGCACCGGATACCACGTTAATAAACAGCGAATCACTTTCGGTAAAACCCACCGATTGCCACAGCACTGCACCATAATAAAACACCACGTTAATGCCCACGAGTTGTTGAAAAGCCGCGAGGCCAATGCCCACCCAAACAATGGGACGCATACGGTGAGTGCTTTTGTCGAGCAGATCGCTCAAGCGCGGTTTGTGATCTTTTGCCAGCGAGGCTTCGATCTCGTCGACTTTAGCCTCACCTGCGGCTTGCCCATAGAGCGTTACTAGCACTTTAGATGCTAATTGCCGGCGTCCATTGGCGACTAGAAAGCGAGGGCTTTCGGGAATCACCAGTAGGGCAAGCAAAAAGGTCGCAGCGGGAATCAACTCTATCCAGAACATCCAGCGCCACGTGGCATAGCCCATCCACAATTCGCTGAGGGCCGAACCGGAAAGCGAGGCGAGGAAGTAGTTGCTGAGAAAGGCGGCGGTCAAGCCGGAAATAATGGCCATTTGCTGTATGGTGGCGAGACGACCGCGGACATCGGAGGGAGCAACCTCACTAATGTAGGCCGGCGCCATCACGCTCGCGGCTCCCACGGCCAAACCTCCCAGTATGCGGTAAATAATAAATTCCGCCGATGATGTAGCAATCCCCGAGCCCCAAGCGGAGACAATAAAGAATAACGCCGCCACAATCATCATGGTACGACGGCCAAACCGGTCCGCGAGCGTGCCTGCAGCCATAGCACCAAAGGCGCAGCCAAGTAGCATCGAAGCGACATTAAAACCGGTGCCCATGGAGTCTGCATTAAAAGCGACTTTCAGGCCATCGACGGTGCCGTTGATTACACCGCTGTCAAAGCCGAACAAAAAACCACCAATAGTGGCTATGCAACTGATTAGTACAACAAAAGAGAAATTCCCTTCCGCAGATCTGGTGGAACTCATTATCGATACCCACTAATTATTAGAGTAATTGGGAGGCCATATCTTATAGCACCGAAAGCACTATAGTAAACTAGACTATATGAAATAACGGAACTCGGGCTAAATTTCGAAGGCAAAGCCTCCCTCCGTGAGTTTCTTGTAGGTTTCGGGATAGAAGCGATACAGATTGGCAGCGCGGTGAGCGACCCCGCGCTGCTTTTCATCACAGGGTATCAACAAATTCATTTTGAGTATTTTGCGGCGAAAATTTGGCTTGTCGAGCTTGATATTTAAAATGGCTTCGTAGAGCTCTTGCAACTGCAACAAGGTGAATTTATCCGGTAGCAAATTAAAACCCACCGGCTCGTGGCGCACTTTGCGCCGCAAGCGCTCCAGGCCGAAATCGACAATTTCTCGGTGATCGTAAACCAGGCTAGGCATTTTGCTTACCGGAAACCACCCGGCTTCCGCCGCGAACTTGCCGGCAACCACAGCGTAGGAGTCCGCACTCACCAGAGCATAGTAGGCGATGGTGACAATGCGACACGCAGATACGCGGTCCACCTTGCCAAAGGTTTTTAACTGTTCCAAATACAGGTTGTTTAAACCGGTAAGGTCTTTGAGAAGACGAATAGCGGCATCGCGAATCGCCTCATCGTAGCGAATCCACCCCCCCGGCAAGGCCCAGCTGCCGCTCTTGATGCCTTCGCTATGTTTGATCAGCAGAATATTGAGCTCGCCGTGCTGCAAGCCAAAAATAAGGTTATCGATGGACAACGAGGGTATAAATTTTTCGGGTAAATTATGCTCTCCATCGACATGCAAGGTAAATTCATTTGCAGACAAGTTGGTCGACCTCTTGTTGTTTTGGTGTTTTGAGCGCTGGCAATTATCCTAAAAAAATCATCCGTTGAATCGACTGCGCAAGCTTAATACGCCGCAATCAATGCATTTTTTCAGTGTCGTGGCTGCCCCCTAGGTGACGACGAATTTGCCCCGTAAAGGGAAAACTCTCTCTGATTTCGTTACTTTGGCACCTTCGCTACGATTCAACGAATTTATTTACGATTATTAACTCAAACCATTGTATATCGATACCGGCAGCGATTAAGCTTTAGCGAGCGAGCCCGGCATTCACTAAGCAGACACTCACTAACCAGACACTTAACAAGGATACCTTAGCGAGGTTAAACCGTCTCAAAGTCAAATAGTGTCCGGCTATTCTGAGCTACTCTGAGTTACCGCGCCTTGCCGGGAACTTAATTAACGCACGCCTAACACTTAAATCTCAAACGCTTCGGGGATAAAAATAAAAACACTCAGCATTAGATCTGAACTTAAAAGCATATTTTTTGTTCTATTCAAGGTAAAAAATAACTTTTAGCGATAAAAAATTATTTTAGGTATATTTTCGCCCAATCTGAAATGACGCATTTTCAATGCTACCTCCTCGCGTCGACGCAAAAACTGTGTACGACTCTCACTATGGCGAAAAATTATTGTAGTCACAAAGACAATAAGAGATACTTTACATCTAGCGATAAACCTAAATAAATCAGTTGGATCGTAGCGAGGGCGTTCAAGGGGCTGAAATTAGAGTGAATTTTTTAACTTTTGCGGCAAATTCGTCGTCACTCTACGGGTGCAGCCACAAAATTGAAAAAACGCTTTAATTTCAGTTCATTGGGCGTCCGCAGTAGATTCAACTGATTAATTTAGGGTAAACCGGGTCTGTAGCACAGCGCCCAAACCAGCCCCTAACAACATAAGCATAAGAAGGCAAAGCAATGTTATTTCTTGGAATCGATCTTGGCAGTTCCTCAGTCAAAGTATCCGTGTTTGATGGCGACAGCGGCCGGTGTGTGCGCAGCGCCCAGCACCCAGAACACGAGCTAGAGATTCTCAGCCCACAGCCCGGTTGGGCCGAACAAGACCCCAATACCTGGTGGCACTGCGTGCAGCAAGCTTGCGCCAAGGTATTCGAACATGTCGACCCGCAAAAGATTAACGCGGTGGGGATTGCCTATCAAATGCACGGCTTGGTGCTGGTCGACCAGCAGCAACAGGTGCTGCGCCCGGCCATTATTTGGTGTGATAGCCGCGCGGTGGAATACGGCGAGCAAGCGGCGCAGGAGCTGGGTGAGCAATATTGTTTTGAGCATCTTCTCAATTCCCCAGGTAACTTTACCGCAGCAAAATTGCGCTGGGTACAGCGCAACGAACCCGATATTTTCGAGCGCATAGACAAGCTGATGTTGCCGGGAGATTTTATCGCCATGAAGTTAAGTGGCGAGATTAATTCCACAGCCACTGGCTTGTCCGAGGGCACCCTCTGGGACTACCAACAGCGACGCCCGGCCAATGAGCTTCTCAAACACTGGGACATCGACACCTCGTTGCTACCTGAATTAGTGCCCAGTATTGGCAAACAAAGCCAGGTCTGCGAAGCGGCGGCGAAACAACTCGGTTTAAAAGCGGGCACCGCTATTAGCTACCGCGCGGGGGATCAAGCCAATAACGCCTTCAGTTTGAATGTGTTGCAAGCGGGGGAAATTGCCGCCACGGCGGGCACCTCCGGGGTCATTTACGGTGTCAGCGATCGCCCACTGTCAGACACCCATTCGAGAGTAAATACCTTTTTACACTGTAACGACAGTGCCGCCGCACCGCGCAACGGTGTATTGGTTTGCGTCAACGGCACCGGGCGCTCTTTTAGCTGGTTGCGACAAACCCTGGGCGAAGCAATGCCCGGCACAAAAATAACCTACCCGGCACTGAATCACTTGGCGGCACAGGTGAACATTGGCAGTGACGGCTTGCTATTTCAGCCCTTTGGCAACGGTGCCGAACGCATTTTACAAAACCGCAACCCCGGCGCCCGCTTGATTAACCTCGACCTCAACCGCCACCAGCTGGGCCATTGGGTGCGCGCCACGCAAGAGGGGATTGTGTTCGCGCTGAATATGGGTTTCGAGGTTTTAAAATCCTTGGGGGGAAGTTGCGATGTAATACGTGCGGGCAAAAGCAACATGTTTCTCAGCGACATTTTCACGCAAGCTTTTGCCAACACCACGGGTGCCGCGGTAGAGCTGTATGACACCGACGGTGCGGAGGGAGCGGCGCGAGGCGCAGCGATAGGTAGCGGTTTTTACGCCTCGGACAAAGAAGCTTTTGCCGGGTTACAGGTATTGAGCACCGTGGAACCCGAACCCCAGCTCACGCAGCGCTATGCGTCAACCTACGCCGAATGGCGGAAACATTTATCCACTTAAACTATCAAACAAACTCCTTAACCTGGTAAATAAACCCTGTTAAACCGCAGGTTGCACAGACAACTTGACCATTTAAAAAAGTAAAAAGGTAAAAACTATGAGCGCACTTATTGGTGATAAAGAATACTTCCCCGGCGTGGAAAAAATACGGTACGAAGGCCCTGAATCGGACAACCCGCTCGCCTTTAAGTACTACGACGAAAATCGTATTGTCGCCGGAAAAACCATGAAAGAATTTTTTAAGTTCGCCACCTGCTACTGGCATTCGTTCTGCGGCACCGGTGGCGACCCCTTCGGACCGGGCACCCAGCGTCGCGAATGGCATGAGGGGCCGGACGCAATAGCCCGCTCACGCAAAAAAATGGATGCGGCATTTGAGTTTTTTACCAAGGTGGGCACGCCTTACTATTGTTTCCACGATGTCGATCTCATCGAAGAGGGCGCAAGCCGCGCCGAGACTAGCGAGCGGCTCCAGATCAGTGTTGAATACGCCAAAGAAAAAATGGCCGCCTCCGGCATGAAATTATTGTGGGGCACTGCGAATTTGTTTTCCAACCCGCGCTATATGAACGGAGCATACACCAACCCCGACTTCAATGTACTGGCCTATGCAGGGGCGCAACTCAAAGACGCCCTCGACGCAACCATCGCACTCAATGGCGAAAACTATGTTTTCTGGGGTGGCCGCGAAGGGTATATGAGCCTGCTCAACAGCGATATGAAACGCGAGCAGTCACACATGGCGCGCTTCCTTACCATGGCCAGAGACTATGCGCGCAGCCAGGGTTTTAGCGGCACATTTTTTATTGAACCAAAGCCTATGGAGCCTTCCAAACACCAATACGATTTCGACAGCGCCACGGTGATTGGCTTTTTGCGGCAACACGGTCTCGACCAAGACTTTAAACTTAACATCGAAACTAACCACGCCACCTTAGCGGGACACACCATGGAACACGAGCTGCAAGTGGCCGCGGATGCTGGCATGCTGGGCAGCATCGACGCCAACCGTGGCGACTACCAGAACCAGTGGGACACCGACCAATTTCCCTACAACATTAACGAAACCGTAGAAATATTATTAGTCATGCTGCGCGCTGGGGGCCTGCAAGGTGGCGGGGTAAACTTCGATGCAAAAACGCGCCGCAACTCCACCGACCCCATCGACTTGTTTTACGGCCATATCGGTGGCATGGACACCTTTGCCAGGGCGCTGTTAATTGCCGATGACATTTTGCAAAACTCAAATATTGAAAGCATGCGCAAACATCGCTACTCAAGCTTCGACTCCGGCGCCGGCGCCAACTTTGAAACGGGCAAGCTGTCTCTTACCGATTTGGCCAAGCTGGGCAACCAGGGCGGAGAGCCCAAACAAATCAGTGGCCAGCAAGAACTTTATGAATTAATCATTAACCAGTATATTAAGTAGCAGCACCGAGATTACTGGCGCAGGCCAGTAATCTCTGATTCCGCATTTTAGGCAATGATTTTTACGGCCACCGATTTAAAGTTGGGTGTTAAACTGCGCGGATCGAGCTCATTCCCAGTGAGCACATTCGCTTCGGGGTAATAGGCCAAACAATTACCTCGCGGCAAGTCAAAACGCTTAACTTGTGCATTTTTCATCTCGCCAAAGGCAGAGCTTACTGTGACTCGCTGACCTTCGCTCAAATTGAAGGCTTTCATATCCTCCACCGACATCAGAATCGAATCCCGCGTTGCCTTCTGGCGATAACTGTCGTGGAGCTCGTAAATAATACTGTTAAACTGCCCCTCACTGCGCACGGTTGCCAAAACCAGCGGGAAATCTCCGTCGGCGTGACGCTCCCCGGGTAGGGGGTGGACCACAAATGCCGCTTTCCCACTGGCGGTGTTAAACTCTGGTCGATGCTTAACCCGCCCCTGCACGTGAAATTCTTTTTTTGCCACAGCAATATCTTTTAACTGCGACATTCCGGGAATTGAGGCCGCGATCGCTTCGCGTATTTGCTGGTGATTGGTAAACACCTCAAAGTCGAAACACTGTTTGTCCACCAGGCGCGAGGCCAGGGCGGCGAGAATGCTCACCTCCGAGCGCGCGCCGGGAATCCGGCTGATACCGCCGTCGCTCAAGCGCACATAATTGAACATCGACTCTTGCGTGGTGGGCTGCTGCTCTTCGTCGCGAGCCAACACCGGCAACACCAAGCACTCGCTATTTTCG
>JAHQVY010000228.1 GCA_019634095.1 Cellvibrionaceae bacterium | reverse complement strand
GTGAATGCGGAACATCGCTTCCAGCGGATACGGCCGACGACCATTGCCTATTTTAGGATAAAAGGGTTCAATCACTTCCAGTAGTTGAAGCCATGGCAGCAGGTTATCCATCCGGGATAGGAAAATCTCTCTACGGGTTTGACGGCGTTTGCTGGAAAATTCGCTATCGGCAAAGGTAAACTGGTGACTCATAGACGTTAAAGGCTGTGATTTACTGTGCTGCTATGATCTCACATCGGGGACTTATTCGCATCTTCCCTAGCCTATAGCGTTAATGCTTCTTATACTCAGCCAGCGTTTAACACCATAAATACCGATATAATTCAAAAATTTATGCTTGCGTGGCATGCGAACGATACACATTAGAGCAATCAAACCGCCTGGCTGATCCCTGTCTGATACACAGATTCCAGATTTTCGTGGGCTTGTATATACGCAACGCGCTTGAGGTACATAACCAGCTGACGCTGCGTCGCGGTTAATTGGCTGTCTTGCCGGGTTTGAATTGATATGGTTCGCTGTGCATCAAATCCCTCTATAGTTCTGCTTATTAGCGCCTTTGTTTTAAGCTCGTAATAGGCCTGCGCTGCCGAAAGAAGCATTAAAGAAGGCGAATTTTCAAGCATTGTGCGCGAAGAGGACAAGCAGTTACACTCAACGATATTCGTCGGACGCGACGGCAGTTTCGCGAACAGGTCTTCAAGAGTCTTTCTCAGTGGTGAGGATTTTCTCGGAATAACCCAAGGGAAGTCGCTTAAGTGGTTAAGGGTAATTGTTTTAACTGCCATCAAGGGATGAGCGGGCGAGAGGATAAGCACTACGTCTTCTGAAATGAGCGGTTCCTCTGCGATGCCGAGCTCCTCTGAATTCACGCGTGACGCACCAATTAACATGTCGATCTTGCCACTTAAGAGCCCGTGGGCAAGAAATTCATAGGGCCCCTCAACAATAGAAATATCATGATCAGGATGCACACCTTTGAACAAGGTTATCGCTTTTGGCACAATGTAGCTTCTCGCCATGGGTAACGCGCCGACAATCGTATTGCCCCGTTCTCGATTGTTCAATGCCGCGATCTCCGATAAAGCCAGCTCCAGCTCCCGTTCCAGTAATGCACTGATTTGGGCAATTTGCAACGCGACCGAAGTAAGTTTAACGCCGAAACTCGTCCGCTCAAAAAGCTTCACCCCAATGGTTTCCTCTAAGCTTCTTGCAGCTTTTTGCACTGAGGCGTTTGACTTGTTTGCATGAACAGCGCCCGCACTCATTCCACCGGCTTCTGAAATCGCTTTTATGGTCGACAAATGCGTCATCGTAATGTGCAGCGACACATTTTTTGGCACACTGGCAGAGCTATTGGCGAGTTCACCAAAGAACTGATCTATTTTTATAAGCGCGCGATTAACTCGTTGGTAGATCACATGCGCAGGCTTTGTGGCAACAATGCCCGTGGTAGAACGAAAAAAAAGACTGGCGCCGAAGGTATTTTCAAGGCTGACAAGCGCTTGGCTGACAGCCGGCTGCGATCGACCAATTTGCAGCGCGGCTTTTGATATCGAGTTGAGTTGAAACACTAAGCGAAACATCCGCAAATGAAATAGGTTTAGCAATTTCGATTTTTTACCGTAATACATCCACTGCCCCTTCATTTATATACATCTCGGGAAAGACACTTGGATTATAAAACGTACAATGTCGCTGAGGTCATATGTTCATATGACAATATTTAATTTACATTTATTAAGCATTGAGAAAAACGCAAGGAATTCACCTTAATTTCTTATGCCCTTCCCCACCTAAAATTAACGCCTTGAGCTTTCCCCAATGCGCCGAAGAAATTACGCATCTATTTGTATAAATTAATAAATAAACAACCTTCATTGTTCCTAAGAAGCAATCTTCACCTGAGTGGGAACTCTCACAACTAGTAGCAACGTCAACCATTTCTTATAACTAGCGAGTATTACTTATTATCATTTTATTAACTTTATTGAAACAATTTGGAAAATATCAAAATAACTAATAATCAGACGGTGCAATTTCCATGAACAGTAAAACAACTAGCAGTGTGTTTATAAGAAAGGCAGTTTTCAGAACTTTTAAATATTCGAGTGCGCTCTCGCTCGCAATGCTCGCTCACAGCGTTTCAGCAAGTGGGTTGGATCTCACTGGGAATCCCATCGACATGATTTTCGCCGAGAAAAACGAAGTTCGCCTCAGAGTAGCCAGAATTTCACCGAATATTAGTGGTGAACACGACAGGGCGGGCTTTGGCGAAACCGGTGATATCGGTGACACCTTTATCACCGGCACACTAGGTGTGAAATTTGACGTTGCAGACAACTGGTCTTTCTCACTGGAAGGGGATCGTCCTTATTACGGCAGAGTTAACTATAGGAACTGGGCTGCGGGCCGATTTTTAGGGTACTTTGACTCTCGCTCATTAACGGGTTTAGCGCGTTACAAATTCAATAAAAACTGGAGTGTATTTGGCGGCGCAAGGTGGATTGCCCTTCGCGGGGAGTTGAACTCCTTCGGCGCTAAAACTCACCTCGCGCCCTCTTCGGAAGTAGGCGCCGTTATCGGCGGTGCATTTGAGATCCCTGAAATGGCAATCCGCGTCAGCTTATCTTATGCCGAAGAGCAGCGCCACCGGCTCGAAGCCGACGGCTCCATTGTAGCACCTGGTGAGATCGCCCCCATAACAGTATCGGGCGCTACGGGCATTTTACTGCCAGAACAAATCAGACTCGATTTTCAAACACCAGTGAGCCGAAGCACGCTACTTTTTGGGGGGATTCGCTGGTCAAATTGGTCTGATACAGATATCTGGCCAGGACAAGACATTGATGAAGGCGAATTGAGCCTTGTGGACTTTTCAGATACTGCAGTAGCCACCTACAGCTTGGGAGCCACCCAGTTAATCACCGACAGTTTCGCGTTAACCGGCACCATTGGCTACGAAGAAGACAACAACAATGAGGTCAACTTTCTGAATGTTCTTGGCGGTTTTGTGACTTACGGAGTAGCAGCTACATATATTGCCGACAACTACAAAAGCACAGTCGCACTGACCTATACCCCTCTAGATGATAAGACCGGCGATTTTTTTGGTGCAGATCTTAGCTATGAATCAAATGAGATCTGGGCGCTGGGCTTCCAGCTCAATTATACCTTCTAACAAGGAAGACCACGGTCGATTATCCAACGCCCGCCAGGCGGGCACATTATAAAAAAGTTACAAATGTAAATATAAATGGTGATTTTGTCAATTTGTCATACATGCATATGACCCCAAGAATTAACACATCCTTATACTTGCTATACCTAAATGCGGTGAAGCTAAACAAACTCAAATTTGCATATTGTTGACACTTGTTTCATCACTTTATTTAACGTTTATAGGAGTGAACTCTATGACATCAGAAAATACCCTTTATTTTGTACCTGATTCAGTGAAACAAAAACGCAGATGGGTCACAGACTATGTGAGCACGCTGGATCCCGAAACAGAATATGAAAAAATCATGTCGATTATTGCCATGTACCAGCAGGACGAAGCCTCCATGCAATTGTTTATTGCCAGTTCAGCGGTGCACGTTTTAATGCCCGCCTATGGTGCTGAACCGGTGCTGTTCACCAATAATTACATTCGTCGGCCCAATCAACGGAATCAAAATACACTGACGTTCTTCTGGACCTGGTTTGGCAAGGGCCCAAGTTCTGCTGAAGGCATAGAAGCCACCAAACGGCTTAATCACTTACATCAACGTATTGCCAAGCATTTGCCCGGACATTTTGAGTTTGACTCAGATTACATTTATACCCTGGCCTGTTTTACAACGATCCAGAACCGCTTGCTCAAGCGTTTGGGACTACCTGAACTGGATCCCGTGATCAAAAAAGCCACCTACAAGTTTTTTGCCGAAATTTGCAAACACATTCGCAAAGGCAGTGACACCCCAGTAGAAGGCTACCCTGACAGCTTTGAAGCCTGTGAAGAGTACTGTGAAAAATGGGAGCGCTGGGACCACCGCATGTCGGTTCCCCAACAGGATCTCATAAAAGCCTTTATGGATCAGTGGGTAGCCGCTAGCTTCCCACCAGCGCTTGAGTTTATTGGCAACTGGATAATTTATTTTACCATTCCAGACCACATTCTTAAGCATTATCGCCTTAAACCCACCAAAGGTTTCGGTCGGTTCTTCGCTCGCAATATTTTAAAACTCGCGTTTATTTTCAAATCTAAATTTGCCAAAGACCAAAAAATCCCCTTTATAGAGCGGCGCAAACAGCTTAGCAAAGCGGTACTCAACAAATTGGATGCAAAATCGAGGGAGCGAGCCGACAAAGCGGGCTGGACCAAAGGTGGGCATGAAGCGGTTTACGTAACAAAAGGGGGCCATAGCATCAGTGCCTGCCCCGTAATGCATGGTAATTTTGACAAACAACGGCTGCCACCAGAACTGTTGGCCAAGTTAGAAAAAGTAACCGAAAACGGCCGTGTTGAATACGAAGAGTTTGCCGAAAACGATGAATTCAAACCTGTCGTATAGGGCTTTGTAGGCGTTTATTTTTATCTCACTGGCTAACCGAATACCGATTACCAGGGCAGGTATTCCCCTGGTAATCGGGAACAAGTATTTAAAGAGGTTCTCATGGATTCAGCAATCATCGCTAGTAACAAAGCGCTGACCAAGCAATTCTTTCAAGCCGCATTTATTGACTTCGATCTGGAGTTAACCCGGCAACTCATCACCGACCAATACATTCAGCACAACCCCTTTGTCCCTTCGGGGGCCGAAGCCTTTATGCAAATATTGCCGATTTTGAAGGAGCAAAACATGGTGTTCTCCAATCACCGGCTGATTGCTGATAAAGAATTTGTGGTATCGCACAATCAGGTCAACAACGTTCCCATTACCGGCCACAACAACGTAGTAACCTTTGATATTTGGCGTGTTGAAAACGGGAAATTAGCAGAGCATTGGGACAACGTTACCGCATTTACTGCAAGCCGAAATCCTTCGGGGCATACCCAGATTGATGGCGCAACCACCGTGGTCGACAAGCATAAAACCGAGCAAAACAAAAAACTGGTGTTGGCGTTTATCAACGCCGTATTAATTAACGGCAAAGTCGATAGCATGCCTGAGTACCTTTCCACTGACCATTACGTTGAACACAACCCCCAGATTTCAGATGGCATCGACACGCTCTCCGATACATTTAAAACGATTGCAGAAAAAGTCACTTTGATGCGTGTGCAAACAATACACCTTGCAGTGGCTGAAGGTAATTTTGTATTTACCATGTCTGAAGGCACCTCTGTTTACGGTAAGAAAACTGCTTTTTACAACCTGTTTAGAGTGGAAAACGACAAGATCGTGGAGCATTGGGACGTGATTGAAAAACTGCCAGAAGCATGGGCCCATGAAAACGGTAAATTCTAACCCTATAGTAAAAAGGTGTTTATAGATGTCATCATCAACCAACAGATTTGAAAGAACCAATCCTTTCAACGGCAGTGTCGCGAGTGTCACACACGCAGCGTCTATTAAAGAGGCTCTCGCCACAGTCAACGCAGCCAAAGCCGCGTTTCCCGCATGGTCGGCCATGGGCCCTCATGCCAGAAGGGCTGTGCTGTTAAAAGCTGCCGATCTGCTAGAAGCGCGAAGGTCGCAATTCATTGAAATAAATCAAGCCGAAACCGGCGCCACAGCCCCGTGGATTGGCTTTAACGTATCAATAGGTGCCAAGATCTTGCGCGAAGCGGCATCCATGACCACTCAAATTGCCGGTGAAGTGCTCCCCTCAGAAAAGCCCGGCGCATTCTCAACCGGCATCCGACAACCGGCGGGGGTGTGTTTGGGGATTGCGCCGTGGAACGCAGCCATCATTTTGGGAGTACGAGCCATCGCCATGCCGCTAGCTTGTGGTAACACCGCCATTTTAAAAGCCTCGGAAATGTCTCCCCAAACCCACACCATGATTGTACAAACACTGTTAGACGCCGGTATTCCAAAGGGGGTGGTGAGTGTCATTTCTCACGATCCCAAAGACGCCCCAACAATAGTTGAAGCGCTGATTCGTTCGCCAGCGATTCGCCGTGTGAACTTCACCGGCTCCACCGGGGTTGGAAAAGTAATAGCCAAACTGTGTGCAGAAGAACTCAAACCGTGTTTGTTAGAGCTCGGCGGTAAGGCGCCTTTCATTGTGTTAGATGACGCTGACTTGGAAGGCGCTGTCAATGGCGCTGCCTTTGGCTCATTCATGAATATGGGGCAAATTTGCATGTCTACCGAACGGATTATCGTAACACAAGGTATCGCCGACCAATTTATCTCAGCACTGGCAAAGAAAACCGCCGCCTTACCAGCTGGCGATCCCGCTGGCGCTAACGTGCTGGGTTCACTGGTATCACAACAAGCAGTTGACAGGCTCAGCGCCCTTGTGGATGACGCCGTGCAAAAAGGGGCCTCGGTCATTGCCGGTGGTAACAATAACGGCACTGTGTTTGAGGCCACGTTAGTTGACGGTGTCACACCCGATATGCGGCTGTATTCCGAGGAGTCTTTTGGCCCAGTGAAACCCATTATACGGGTTGACAATGCCGAGCACGCCATTGAGGTCGCCAACGATACCGAATATGGATTGTCTGGCGCGATCTATACCAGCAACATTAAACAGGGAATGGCACTGGCAGCTCAGCTGGAGTCTGGCATTTGCCATATCAATGGGCCCACGGTGGCCGATGAACCTCAAGCCCCCTTTGGTGGCGTAAAGGCTTCAGGCATTGGGCGCTTTGGGGGCAAAGCGGGTATCGCTGAATTTACCGATTTACGCTGGATAACCATTGAAGATCCGCAACAAAGCTACCCATTCTAAATGGGTAGTTGCTGTTTCGGGTTATAATACGCTTACAAAATCTCTCGTACTATTAAGCCTATTGAACTCACTCCGAGTCGGTCATAGGCTCGTTGTCGATAGGTAATCACAGTGTTGGGTGAAACCTTGAGCTTTTCACCTATTTTTTTGGCTGAATCGCCTAATATTGAATACACACACACTTCTCGTTCTCGATTAGTGAGATTGGGATAGCGGTGTTCCAGTAATACCATCAGTCTTTCTTCTGCTTTTGCCGCAGAGGTTACCGCCACCGAGTTGTCTTGATTCAATGCGTGTTTTCTACCTAACGGATAAATCAAACTCACAACCTGACCAAGTTGAACCATATCTGAGAATGAAATATCAGTGACTTCAACAAACACTTTGGCTACATTCCATCCGTGCTTCTCGCGATGAATCACAGTAAATTCAGTGCCAAATCCAGGGGCATCAAAATAGGTATCGCGGTATTCTGATTCAACCAATTGGGTTTGCGAATGTGCTTTGACATAACAAGTGTCATAACTGGCAGCAACCGGGAGATCGGTGAGAAAGGGATCGCTGTGATGAAAACGAGAAACATAGAGTTCAACCCGATTAAGCGTATCGGCGCGCACGCTTACCCACCCGGCAGCCTCAGGATTAAGTGATTCGGTAAAAACATAACCACATATTTCTGAAATAGTAATAGGGGATATTTGATTAACAAAATGAAGCAAGGTAAGGTCAAAATCTCGACTGCCGATTCTGTCGATAACCCGCGACATCAAACTCACATTTACAGTTAAGGAATCGGGAACCTGATACCACGCTAAATTGGTTTTCATCACTTGCCTGCCAATCCTAAACAGCGCGGCTTCACCACACTTAAATTATTTTTATTTTAAAAAAATATAACATAATTTTAATGAATTCGCATTCATTTTCACATGCTCTTTTTGGAAGGCGTGATCACACAAAAAAAAGGCCAAACCAAGTTTAAATGCGTTAAAGCACCAAGCCATAGTGATATGGAAACCCTCGTGAATGTCATTAGCCATCGCATCGCGATCTACTTGGAGAAGGCCGGGCTCATTCAACGGGATATGGACAACACATTTCTCGATTTACCTATGGGTGATGAAGATAGTTTACTGCCCTTGCAAGCGGCCTCTGTCAATTACCGCATTGCTGTAGGACCAGATACAGGCAAAAAAGTGTTTGCCTTGCAAACCCTACCTGCCAAAGACGATGACCATTACGGTCAATTAGCTCAAATAAACGGTTTTAGCTTACACGCTGGAGTGTTTGCAGACAGTCACCAAGCGGACAAGCTGGAACGTTTGTGCAGATACATAGCGCAGCCCGCAATTAGCGAGCAAAGATTGAGTCTGACCGACTCAGGAAAAGTGCGTTATGAACTCAAGACACCCTACAGCAATGGCGCAACTCGTTTCATCATAATCATTACCTGCCCGAAGTCGCTCACGCTAAGGCAGTGAAACGACGGTGTTTGGCCGCGAAATATCGTGTATCCGCTGTGACTATATCTCTCGTCGAGTTTGGGTTGAGTCACAAATGGAGTCCAGAGCAAATTGCGGGGGTCAGTAAAATCATTGGGAACCCCGTCAGCCATGAATGGATTTATGGGTTTGTGCAGCGTGACAAATTGTGCGGTGGCAAACTGTATAAACAATTGCGTCACGGCCACCGTAAATACCGCAAAGGCAGCCGAGAGAAGCGCGTTATTATTCCAAACCGAGTTGGTATTGAACACCGACCAGCGATAGTGGATAAGAAGGAAAGGTTTGGCGACTGGGAAGCAGATACCGTATTGGGCAAAAACGGCACAGGCGCCATCGTCAGCTTGGTTGAACGCAAAAGTAAGTTGTATCTGATACGTAAAGTACCGGCGAAAACGGCGGCCGACGTGGGACGAGCTATGGTTGGCATGCTCTGGCGCCACCGCCGCTATGTCCGCACGATTACGGCCGATAACGGTGCAGAGTTCTGTGCTCACGAGATGGTCGCAGATAAGCTGAAAACGAATGTATACTTCGCCAACCTATATTCATCATGGGAGCGAGGATTGAACGCCAGACCTAGGAAGTGTCTCGGTTACAAACAGCCTGCCGTTGTGTTCAATGAATTACGCAATGCGGCCTAATTTAGCGAGTGGTGCACTTCGGACTTGAATTCGCGGGGTACATTTTCCAGAAAATGCTCAGCTACAGTCTAACATTCCAGAACGCGATCTACATAGTGACAAACTCTTCGGCGCTGGTGGGGTGAATCGCCACGCATGCGTCAAAGTCGGCTTTGGTTGCTCCCATTTTAATTGCTACTGCGAAGCCTTGCAGTATTTCGTCCATACCGTGACCAATTCCATGTAAACCGATTACTTTTTCGTCTTTGCCGGCACAAACCAATTTCATTTTGGTCATTTGGCGGTGACGGGTAACCGCTGTATACATAGAGGCAAAACTGGATGTGTATACCTTAACGTTGTCTTCCCCATGTTCCGCAATGGCTTCAGCTTCTGTTAGTCCAATAGTACCAATTGGTGGATGGCTAAACACCACTGTTGGGATCATAGTGTAATCCATATGCGCATCTTTCTGACCGTTAAACAG
>JAHQVY010000227.1 GCA_019634095.1 Cellvibrionaceae bacterium | reverse complement strand
TTACTGCATTCAAGCGAGCAGCAACAACACAATAAACAGCGCAAAAAAGGCCAATTACACGCCGGCCCCAGCTGGCTTTAAAAGCCAAGGAAGGCGCAAGCAAACAGCTTAATTTGATCGTTATTGCGGGCCACCACTTTTAAATTAATAAAATTGACACAAATGTTATTAATTTAAAAGAGATTGTAGTTGCGATATTCTTTCGAAGCGTTGCTAGTTGTAGTTTCGCTCCAGCTTTGTTATTTTCTCAGTGCGGCAGTTTAGTCCCAGTAACTATAGCGCCACATATAGCGCCACATATAACGCCGCAAGATTGTCAACAAAAGAAACACTTAAAAATGCATTACCAAAAGAGCTGACAACTCAAAAATCAAACAGGAGAAAAACGCTAATTGCTAATTGATAGACATCAAATTATTAGAGAAAAAATATAATATTATAATACAATAACCAACTGACAACTCTGATCATCCAACGTCGACACCCATCTTTAATAAAAACTAACAAGTTAAGGTAAAAAAAACTCGAAAATTCAAGTCAACACCTTCGCACTATTGCAGTCATTTGTAGCAAAAATTCCTAAAATCAACATAAATATAAATAGAGAAATTGTTATGAAACATGTTTGCTCATTCATTATCACACTTGCCATGATGCATCAGGCATCCGCCTCCTTTGAATCCGGGAATCACAATGGCTTCTATTGGCAGTTGTGGCAATCCAACGGACTTTCCGGCAATGTCAATTACACCAACGGCCCAGATGGCAACTACAGCGTCAGCTGGGATGCTAACGGTAATTTTACCTGCGGTAAAGGCTGGAGTACCGGCACCACAAATCGTGTTATCGGCTACAATGCCGGCTCTTACAGCCAAAGTGGTGGCGGTGGTGCCTTTGGTGTTTATGGCTGGACAACCAGCCCCTTAATTGAATACTACGTTCAAGAAAGATGGCCCGCATCACGCCCTACCAGCGGTATTAATATGGGGCGTGTCACTAGCGATGGCGGCACTTACGACCTGCGCCGCGAACAGCGCGTCAACGCCCCCTCCATCGACGGTACTCAGACATTTTGGCAGTTAAAAAGCACCAGAACCTCACCCAACCCGCTCGGTAGTAACCACGAAGTCACCTTTGCAAATCATGCCCGCGGCTGGGCCAACGGCGGCATGAGTCTGGGGTCCAACCACTCCTACCAAATTTTCTTAACCGAAGCCTGGGGCGATAGCAGCGGTTACGCCAATGTCAGCGTGTGGGATGGCGGCAGTTCCAATGGCGGCTCAAGCTCAAGCAGTTCGAGCAGCTCTAACTCCAGTTCTAGCTCCAGCGGAGGATCCGAATACCCAGTCGGCGTTGAATTGCCTTTGCGCTTGCGCGCGCGCAGTACCGATGGACAAGGCGTGGTCAATTTTAAGGTGGGCTCCAATACCGTGGCCACTTGGACACTCAGCTCAACAATGAGCGATTACAGCATCTCTTTGTGGTCGAGCCGAGGTGAAATGGTTATTGAATATGCAAACGATGCCCAAGGCCGAGACGTCGAGATCGATTACTTGTCGGTGGGTGGGTCGTTACGCCAAGCTGAAAACCAAGCCAACAACACTGCAGTATACCAAAACGGCAGCTGCGGCGGCTCTAATAGTCAGTGGATGCACTGCAATGGCATTATATCCTTTGGCAATACTCCCTAAACTGCTGGGCATAGCAGTATTAAAATACGCTGTATACCCCTAGCATAAGTTCTAGGCCTTATGAGCACACCCCCTTTACCCTTTGGCGGTGTGCTCCGCCCTGAACAGGGTGGCTATTCTCAAATTTCAGGCCATACCGCAAGCAAAAACGCATGCACTCACAACAACTCAAACGCTATGGCTAACAATCGCGCATGCCCTTTGCCAAGCCGCAATCCTAGGTTGCGTCTCGGTAGGAGGGAAAGCCCCCCTAAGTTGCTTGTTAGTCCGTTAAAAGATTTAGAACCACCGAAAGAATATTTCGGAATTTTCAATCGTTAATCATTGAGTTATGAATAAAAATGAAAAAAAATAACCTTTCACTGCTTTTGCCTTATAACAAGAAAAATCGGGCCAGCAGCATCGCAGCGGCTTTTTTGTACGCACACACCCTAGCCTTTTTATTTTTTATTAATTTTTCTGCGGCAGAAACACCCAAAAATTTCGTGCATGTTAAGGGCGGCATTTTCACTAACAACCACTCTAACTATTTCGGAAAAAACATAGTCGTCAAAGATTTTTACCTGGCGAAATTTGAAGTCACTCAACAAGAATGGCAAAACACCATGGGCAATAACCCTTCAAAATTCAAAGGGCACAACTTGCCAGTGGACAACGTAAGCTGGTACGAAGCGGTTGAATACTGCAACAAAAAAAGTACTAAAGATGCACTACAGCCCTATTACAGCATCGACAAAAACAAACAAGACCCGCTCAATAACAACACCTTAGACAAGCAGAAGTGGACCGTTACTATCAACCCAACAGCCAACGGATACCGTTTACCCACCGAATTAGAGTGGGAGTATGCAGCCAGCGGTGGCAACAAAAGCCAAAATTTTAAATATAGCGGTAGCGCAAATATCGATACCACTGCGTGGTACTGGCGAAATGCGGGTAATAAAACACTGAGCGGTAAATGGCTTTGGAGCGCTATCGAAACCAACGGTACGCAAACCCACCCGGTTGGGCAAAAACCTGCCAATGAACTCGGTTTGCACGATATGTCAGGTAATGTCAGAGAGTGGTGTTGGGATTGGCACGAAAATGGTGAAAATGGTGAAAGTGGCGGAAATGGTTCCAGCAGAGTTTGGCGCGGCGGCGGCTGGATTGGTGGTGAGCACGCCTGCGCGATCTCTTATCGAGGAAAGTTTGAGGCCAACGGCAAAGGCCCGGACCAGGGCTTTCGATTGGCGCGCAATGCTCTGCATGGCGCTTCCTCAAATAGCGCTCCTGTATTTTAATTGCACATCAACGCCGAGGGTGAATTATCCTAAATTAGTCACTCTAGGGTTATCTACAGGGATGTAGGGCACATTAAATCGAAGCACTAAAGGATAAGGGTGGCGCCAATGATTTGACCAACACTTAGGGCAATAGAAGTCGGCTTACCCCCAAATGAATCAACTCGCCTGCAAGGGAACCACTTAACTTCCTAGGTGCCAGGGGAGGCTTTATTGCGCGGGTTCACCGGGTGTCAACTTGTTTAGCTGATTGATTAAATAAGATCCCGTGGCGTCTTCTAACTGAATCAGGCGTTTCTTTAGTTGGGTATAGGCTCAGATTTAAAGCGAGACTCTCTCTTAAAAGTTGCGATTGAGTAGGTTATATTACGCTTTTCCCTCGGATATGATGCCCGCGCATACATGGACATTAAGGCCTAAGGCAAATTTGGATGTATAATCATTGAACTACATTAGCCACCTGTACAGAAACATACGTAAAATATCCATTGTCACTACTGTTTTTTTAGTTACCTGGGGCTTCACTCAAAGCTGTTGGGCTTTGAGTAGCCAAATGTTTTTAACCAGTAAAGACATCTTCGCAATACAACATTTAATCTTTGAGCGGCAGCACCCTTTATACGTGAGTGAATACCAAGCGCTCATTACTAAGGCAAATAAAATTTTAAGCTCCGAACCCCCTTCTATTGCTGGCAATGAAAGCCCCAATGGCAAGAACTACTTTTTCACCGAAAGTCCATATTGTGGTTGGTTTACTTTCTGGGGTTTATATGGCCATTCTTGCAGAGATGGACAAGTTAATCCAAAGGCAAATCGCGAAGACTATATACAACTGCGTCGAATGGGCGTCGAATCTGTGGTTTTATCGCTGGCTTATCGCCTGTCCGGTAAGCCAGCGTACAAGTTGAAGTTATTTCAGTTTCTCGAGTCCTGGATAGTCAATCCGGAATCACGTATGGCGCCACAATATACGACGCAGCAGTCGCACATAGAAATATCTGCGTCGAATATCGCGTTATTTTATGGCCTGAGTTTGATAGCTGCGGAACTGCAAAAAAATCCGCCGCTTAATCAAGCCGCGCAAGACTGGTTGCAAGGCTGGGCAAACTCAATCGATTCTTGGCGATCGGATAATAATTTTGAAGATTGGCGATTGCTATGTAGGCTGGCAATCTTTAGTTTACTCGACGATCAGCAACAGTTTACTACGACAATAACTGCAGTGAAAGCTCGATTGACTCAAGCGATTAGCGAAGAAGGTAGGCTGGTTCACGAACTCTCACGGACTAAGTCATTGAGTTACTCACTCTACGCCTTAAAAGCAATGTTGCTAAGTGCAGAGATCGCTTACCACCACGGCGTAGATCTTTATCATGTTAAAGATGAGCGGGGAGTCGGCTTGGAAACCGCGCTGCTGCACCATGCTAGTTTTCTATTGCACAATAAAAAAACTTGGCCATTTAAACAAATTTCAGAGTTAAAAAAGCAAGAAGTTGCGCTCTATGAATTGGCGCACACAAGGTATAAAAATGAGGCGTTCGCACAAGTTATTATCGAATGGGAGCGGCCTTTTCAGGAAATTCGGGCACTACAATATATAAGTCTTACCCACAGTGCGGTAGAGGAGAAAGGTCACAAGATGCCCGAATGAATGGCGCTTAATTAGCAAGCGAAGTTCTTATCGAAGCTATTTGGATAACGTGCAGCCTAGCCGACGCTTTGAGAATAACACTAAAATACTTGAGTTGGCCGGAGGCCGGGTGTACAAAAAAAATAAACATCCTTTATACCCACCAGCCAGCACAGCCGTCAAATTTAAACGACCAGTTTACTTTCCGCGGTTTTTAGAGCGCGCCTTGCCAACGCTAAATTGGCATGTGCGTTGTCCAAAACGTAGTATAAAAACAAGCCGTCCAGCTTAGATGTTGGACGAATCAAATGAAATTGATTGGTAAGCGTAATCAAGATATCTTCGATTTCATCATTTAGATGTAACATTTCCATCGTTTTCAATTTCGATTTCACAACCTGGGTGTTACCACCGGCCGCCAGTTCCAAATCAACTCCGGAGCCCTTCCCTCCCAGCATCATCCCGCTATTAAAATCGACAACCGCGGCAGCAGTTGCACCGGACACGTCTAATAACTCATCCAATACTTTGTCTATATTCGCCATGAAAATTCCTCATTAATCTGTAAATAAAATAGTTGTTAGGTTTTGTTTGTGGAGTTGAAAATCCCGGAGGGCTAACCCCATTTGAACCTCAGAGCTAAATACGCATAATAAAAGCGCATCACCCTTAGGAAACTCTATAAGACTGCTAGAAACAATACGCTGCTTTGTCTCGATGGTAAACGCGACAAATTTTCCCTTCCGGTAAGATTTAATCAACTTGGCAACTAAACGTGTGAGAGAAGCTGACATATACCCCAAGCGGGTCTTTTCTGGGCCAGCTTTTTTCAAGTCAGAAAAAACTAGCAAGTGGCCACTTCTGGTGGCAATCAACATCGAATCTATTAATTGATGCTTTTCATTTAAATTCGCGAGGTAATGTTTTATTTTCTTCTGCATTATATCGCCATAAAAACGGTTAATATGAAGTGTGCCGGCGCAACATTAAATTATGAGTTAAGGTAGAATCCCGAACTTTAAATTAGTGGGAGCTTTTGGCGGCGAACCTTCTGCAGAAGGTGGGTGATCCGGCTGAGAATCTCCAGACAGTTTGTCGACATTGAGAAAAGTCGACAGCCAATAGTGCGCATGGTAATTGTAAATAGAGCCTCTAGATATTTTCCCTGAGGAACTATCATTGAGGATATCCAAATACAATTTTTTATTGTTGTGGTTGAGGGCAAGCTCAAAAATAAAACGCTGGTCAGACAGTACTTTTTGTTGCAGGGCTAAGCCGTAAGCACCTATGTTTTGGCCGGAACTTTCACCAGTTTCGCTGGACAGATTGCCGTAAATTGAGGGTACCCAGTCGTTCCCGTTGCGAGTATGCGCTGCTGAGGCTAGAAAATCGACGGAGCGTTCTAAGCTCCTACCTTCCGGCCCGCGATATCCCCACCAATCGCGACCCGTGTTCTTTGCCGCCTGCGCAGCAAACAGCATCGGGCTCAAACTAAAATTATTGTAGGCGAGATTTCTATGATCGTAGTCATGGAACCTACCGTCACTGTAGGTTCCGTCGACGCGGCGTTTAAACTGCGTGTAAGCTCGCTCGATAGCCGCTTGATCGTCCATCATAATCGCGCTAAGCGCGAATAAGCCACAATACCAATGCGACATATTTTGATTCCAAGCCGCATCAGTCTCACACCAATTTGCTTGGGGAACAACGCCACCAGCCCTTAACAGTGATTGAATTTTCGTCACATCGCCTTCGGAATAAAGCCCAGAAGAGTAAGTGAGATCATAGGCAATCAGTATATTGATACTCCAACTGACAACCGGGCCGAAGTAGGCATCCATGCGCGCCTGCTCATAGGCCATCACATAGTCTTTTACTTTTTGCGCATAGCGCCTTTTTTTTGACGGATCTTGCTCAACGTTATAACTCACCGCCCAAGCAGTTGCTTTTTCTGTGTCGGTAAGACCAATTCGATAATGCACTAGATTGGGGTCGTCTCCCCGATACGCCACCACAAGCGGGACATCTTCAATGCGCGCGTCACCGTAGGTTTTCATTTTAGAATAAGCCTCGGTGATATAATTTGACTCACCGGAATTAACCAATTCGCTGAGCGAGTCGAGCTGCTGTTGAGTCAGGTAAACATAAGGGTGTTTGCTGTTGTAGGCTAGCGCGGAACCTATAAAGCTAACGAAAAGCAGCGTGCAGGAGAAACAGCAAATCGCCGCATTTCTTATCATTTTCAGAAAGTCCATAGAAGTAGCAACCGAACAAAATCTGCTAATAAGCCCATCCATTTTACCGCCGTGGGCAGTTGTTTCAGCGGCATATTAGCTCTCCGGTTGCTCCCGATTGAAATCGAAGCGCAAAGCTCTGGTAAATCAAAATCTTGCGCTAATTAAAACCAAAATCAGCAAAATTTAGATAGAAATTAGCCCGGAAATGATTCACATGCCAGATGAACACTCTATTGCATACACGCGGATATTGAAAGTAAATTTAATGCTTTAAAACTATTACTTAGTTGCCAAATTTTCATTGGAACTAATATTTGTGGATTTCATCACAACTGAATTTTCTTAATAGGAATCATTTAGAATATCCATCGATTACGTAAAACTTCTCCAAGCTCAGACTCTCTATCCGCGCCTCATTTTCAGCATAGCTCAGCCATAAAAGTTGCGCTCTGCCCGATACTCCAGGGCCAGGCTTAACCCCAAATTAATCAGTTGGATCTACTGCGGACGCCCAATGAACTGAAATTAAAGCGTTTTTTCAATTTTGCGGCTGCACCGAGTTTGCTCCCAGCAAACTTTCGGAAATACACTACCTCCATGTAGATAACCCGTAGAGTGACTA
>JAHQVY010000226.1 GCA_019634095.1 Cellvibrionaceae bacterium | reverse complement strand
TTCAAATAGTGAAGCTCAATGCCGGCTTCTTGCCAGTCTGAGTTTTAATATGATGCGCAGAAACTTGCATTTTTTTAAACCTTGCCTCGTCAACCCTGCTGCTTGTCCGGGCATCGCATCTTTAAACGCTATCGGCTGCGATGCTCAATCACACCCACCCTGTGCAGAAGAGCGACAATATGCATTATCCTAAATTAATCAGTTGGATCTACTGCCGACGCCCAATGAACTGAAATTAAAGCGTTTTTTCAATTTTGCGGCTGCACCCGCAGAGTGACTGCGAATTGGCCGCAAAAGTTAAAAAATTCACTCTAATTTCAGCCCCTTGAACGCCCTCGCTACGATCCAACTGATTTATTTAGGATTATCCAAAATACTTAAATCGTAAACAAAACCGTATTCTAAAAAGCCAGCATCCAACTTGCTAAACCCGTTCCAATTGTTTTTTTTCGCTCAGTTAACTTACTCAACTAAACGATTGTCAGAATGCGATCTATTTATAGTCAAAAAGATAAAACCCTGATTCGACTGGGACAACAACGGGAGCACAGTAGCGGAAAATCAAACTTTAGAATTAAAGCATGAGCTTTTATGCATTTCTTAGTCGAAAGCAGCGCGTTTTTCACTGCCTTTGGCGCAGCGACAAACCTTAAACCTAAATTAATCCGTTGGCTCGTAAAGCGACGGTTGCGTTGAGCGCTTTCGAAAATATAAGCACAAAACGGGCTCAGGGCAGAAGGCATAGCAAAATGAACATATTCATTAGCTAGCTAAATATTAGCGGAAATGATTCGAAATTCTATGGCAAGGAGCGACAAGCGCAGAAATTAACGGATTAGAGTAAAGATTGGGACGGCTCGATAAGCCGTCCGCGCAGGCAGGGTATAAAACAAAGGGGGGATCAGGTAGGGCTTACTCGGCCTCGAGTCTAGCGCCCTTTTTCATCAAGCGCTTTAGCCACTAGATACTCGGCCACTTTGAGCATCTCGCTTTGTCCGCCAGCCATAGTCGATGTAATGCGGTATCTGCCGTCCACCAGCAGCTCCGGGGTGCCCGTTATTGGCACACTGCGCGCTTTCGAATCGGCAATGCTCACCTGGTTTTTAACCGAAAATGAATTGTATACTTTGCGAAATTTTTCGGCTTTCACTCCCAAACCGACGAAAAACGCTTCAATTTCCTGTGCATTGCTCATTTTCTTGCCCTTAACATTCATCTCCTCGAAGAACTGTTTAGAGGCGTCGTCCTCCATACCCAAGGTTTTAGCGGTGTAGTAAACGCGGGCGTGGGACTCCATCACCGGCCGCCACATCGCCGGAGATTTAACCAGTTCAGCGCCTTCGGGTAATTTCGCTTTCCAGGTGTTCAAAAGTGGCTCGAAAGCAAAGCAATGACCACAGCCGTACCAGAAAAACTCAGTAACCTGTACCGAATCCCCTGCAGATTTTATGGGATTGGCAATCACCTGGTAGTGCTTTCCCTCTTCAAATGCTGCACTTTCGTTCGATTCTTGTGCGCAGGCTGAAAGAGAAACTGCAAAACTAAGTAGTAAAGCGAGAAATCGCATAGCTCGTTAACTCCTGAATATAAATGTCTAAATTATTGCGTTTGAGTGCCAGTTTTCGATGATAGTTCAACAACCCAAGCAAACACCCGCGGTTTCGATTTCTTCTGTGAATCAAGTTTTAATATCGGCGCAATGGCACTGCCATAACGCCGTCGTCTCAGTTCAAACCGGCAACATAAGCAGACAATGCCTTGATTTCTGCGTCACTCAAACCCCGAGAAATACTGCGCATTGTCATTGCCTCACCATCGTTGACGCGATCACCAGAGCGGAAAGCCTTAAGCTGCTTTTCGATGTAGGCCGCATGCTGCCCACCCAAGCGCGGGTAGCTTGCCGGTGCATTGCCCAAACCTCGGGGCGAATGGCAGCCAGTGCAAGCGGGCACGCCATATTCTGGGTTGCCTGCACGGTATAAATCTTCACCCAGGGCTAAACCATCCACCATGTTGCCGGAATTCAGCTTCACTTCCAGTGCCGAGGCACCGCTGAGCTGTAAAGTCTGGCCGGCATAAAAAGCGGCCATATCCCGCAGGTCTTGCACTGTTTTGCCATTCAACTGCCCCGCCATTTCGGGCACTGGGCGCTGCTGGCTTTGAATATCCTGCAACTGCTTAAACAAATAATTCTCACCCAGCCCCGCCAGCTTGGGAAACATATCAGAGGGGCTGTTGCCATCGTCGGCGTGACACGCGACACAGGCCGCCACTAAATCTTTACCTCGATTTGCATCGCCTGCCGCGTGCACAGCACTAGCAAACAAGGCCAAAAAAACAACAGTTAGGCTATAAAGCGTTTTCATCTCTGGTTCCGTAACGTTAATATTTAGTAAACATTCTATCGGTATAGGCCATTTTTAGCACTGGCGCGCACGAACGCGTAAAAGACCCTATTTGATCTCAACGGTCACGGAGTAGGCAAGCGCTATCGGATTACATGCGCGCAAAGCTCTATAATGGCTTAACGCGCAGCAAAGTTGCGGCATTATATACTTTGGCTCGCACTCTTTACACCAAAGCCCGAAAAAGTAACTGCACTATGTCTGAGATTAGCTTCCAAAATGCACAATTTCTAATCAGCGCTCCTTCACTCCAACAGTGCCCGCCGGAAACTGGGCGCGAAGTGGCCTTCGCGGGTCGATCGAACGCTGGAAAATCGAGTGCAATTAACAAATTAACCGGCAATGGCAAGCTGGCTCGCACCAGTAAGACACCGGGCCGTACCCAGTTAATCAACTTTTTCAGGCTAGACGCCGAATCGAACAAACGCCTGGTGGATCTGCCCGGTTACGGATTTGCCAAAGTTCCGTTAAAAGTGAAACAAACCTGGCAGCGCCACTTATCCGAATACCTCTATAAAAGAAAGACTTTGGCGGGTTTAGTAATTTTGATGGACATACGCCACCCTTTGCAGGAATTTGACACCATGATGCTTAACTGGGCTGTAGAGGCGGAAATGGCCGTGCATCTGTTACTCACCAAAAGCGACAAGCTAAAACAGGGTGCGGCGAAAAACATTCTACTGGAGGTGCAAAAAACGCTGCGCCAATCACAGATTGATGACCTAGTGTCCTGTCAATTATTTTCGGCGACGAAGGGCACAGGGGTAGAAGAGTTGAAGCGGCTACTCAAGGACTGGTTAAGTGACGCTCAGCCAACGGCATCTCAAGCTTGCCAGCAGCAAGATGCCTAGCACGAGTAGAACCTGCTTTCGTTCCGTATAGCCAGCCCACTCAAAGCGCTCGCTCAAGAATGTCGTCGCTCTCGGTTATTTATCATTTAACGACAGCTTACTATTAAACACCAGCCTACTATTCAACAACGCCTTACCACTCAACAACACCTGACTATTCAACCTAAATCAATCAGTTGGATCTACTGCGGACGCCCAATGAACTGAAATTAAAGCGTTTTTTCAATTTTGCGGCGGCACCCGTAGAGTGACTACGAATTTGCCTCAAAAGTTAAAAAATTCACTCTAATTTCAGCCCCTTGAACGCCCTCGCTACGATCCAACTGATTTATTTAGGTTCAAAGATGCTCGGGCTAATACTTAACACGCAAAGTAAAATACGCCAGGCAACACAGGCATAAAAAAACCCGGTAGCCTTGGGGGGAACCACCGGGTTAAGCCGATGCGACCGAGTTCAAAGAACAGGACCGCACTATAGGGCACAGAATTGGACAATGAAAAAATAAATGAAGTTTCGCGTTTTTTTTATTATATTTCTATTTGCAGTGCAGTTCTCACAACTAAGGCGAAACCGAAATAAAGGCAAAAAAAAGCCCTGAAGCTAGTAACTAACTTCAGGGCGACTATTGCTTGGGGAAGCTATGTCAATCAGTAAATCAAACCAAAAAAGAAAGCAGAACTTTCATCCCGCTCTCTACATACTCTGACCGGGGCTTCTTAAAGAAGTTCAGAAATATTTAAAAAAATTATCACCACCCATTATTGCCATGCCCAGCGGGCGCAATCGCTATGCTTGAACCGTGCGAGAAACCAATAAATACTTTAGCTGTGCGGGCAATAATCCAGAGCCCAAATTTGTGATACTTGTCAAATAGAGCCACTGCTTTTGAGCTGCTAGGTATCCCGTCGATAGCGCTCAAACAGCGGTACCCGCCAAGAACGAATCGCCAACACGGATGTGACACCCTCCTTTTCAGACATCGGCAACGCGAAATCGTCCTGTTGTAACTCGTTAAATTGTCGCGTGACGCTTTCCAGCTTCTTTTCAAGTTCAGCAATGGAGGCCGGTCGCAACATCCCACTGAGCACTATCAGCTTTTCATTGTCCTGATCAAAATTGGAACGGAAAAAGTCTTGTTCAATTTTGTGCAGGAAAAAGCGCTGGATTGGCCCGTTGGGCAGCCAGCGAAAATTGGACGCAATAAGCAATTTGATTCGATTGTTGGGCAGCAGCTCGATTAACTTAAGCCGGTCTAGCTGCGCCATTTTCTGCACTAGTAGTGTTTCGCTAAAATGATACAGCCTCAGTAAATCTGCAAAGGTAAAACCATTGAGCACCGAAACAGCGACGATCAAAAGTATTTCGTCTTCGACAATCTCTTGCTCCTTTTCATGCGTCAACTGCACCAGTTGCGGCTGATCCCTCACCATCATTTGCACAATGTCGCTAATTTGGCAGCCAATCAGCGAGCAAATACTCTCCAAACGCTGCAGCGTAAAACTGTTTTCGGCAAAGGCGCGTTTGATAGTGGCTTCACTCAACTCGAGGCGCTGCGCCACCTCTGCATAGGTGACACCGTGGGCTTTCAGTTGCTTTTTCACAGTGACTAGCAGCAGTGCTGTTTGCGACACCTTGTATACTCCCAATGTATTTGTAAGCGGCCAAGGCCAGTAAAAAGACTAATATGTTTATACTTTTTGACGATAAATGCGCTACCAACCACGGGTCAATTGCATATGACAGCACCAAAGGCCACTATTTACGCAGCCACCGAAGCAGGAACAAGCATGAGCAAGTTAATGAAAACCGCAGGGGCCTGGCCGTTCTTATTTGGCGTATTCTTTAACGCATTCATAGATTTGGGCCACAAAATTACGATTCAGAATACCCTGTTTAAGGTCTATGACGGAGGGCAACAAATGGCGTTAACCGCCATTCTCAATGCGTTAATTTTGTTGCCCTTTATTCTTCTATTTAGCCCAGCCGGTTTTCTATCTGACCGGCTGCCGAAAACGCGGGTCATGAGACTCAGTGCCGTGGCCGCAGTGCTGCTGTGCCTCGCCTTGACGCTTTGTTACACCCTGGCGTGGTTTGAGGCCGCCTTCGTCATGACACTGTTGCTCGCGGCGCAATCGGCCTTTTATTCTCCGGCCAAATTCGGTTACATCAAAGCGTTTTTTGGCAAACAAAACCTCGCCGAAGCCAATGGTCTGTTGCAGACGGTGTCAATTGTCGCGATTTTAGCGGGTACTTTCGCGTTTTCTATTTTGTTCGAATGGCTTATCCCCGACAATGCCACAAGCACCTCGCAAATTTTCGGCGCCTTGAGCCCTATTGGTCTGATTCTGGTGGCCACCAGCCTGCTGGAAGCTTGGATGGTGTTTCGCCTGCCAGAGATAGAAAGCGGCGACAAGCAGCAAACATTTAGCACCAAAGACTTTTTACTGGGCAAGCGTATTAAGTCCGACCTTCAACCCCTGTGGCAAAAGCAAGTTATCTGGCTATCGGTAATTGGCTTGGCCATGTTTTGGTCCATTGGTCAAGTAATGCTCGCCGCCTTCCCCGCCTTTGCCAAAGCGCAAATCAACATTACCAATGCCGTACTGGTACAAGGCATTATTGCGGCTTCTGGGGTTGGCATAGCCCTGGGCTCCTGGAGTGCCGGTCGCTTCTCTCGCAATTATATTGAAACCGGTTTAATCCCCGTGGGTGCGAGCGGCATTGCGGCGGGCTTATTGTTGTTACCCCATTTAAACAGCAGTGGCTTACTCGCCCTCGATTTCTTTTTTATCGGCCTTATGGGCGGTATTTTTATTGTGCCGCTCAATTCGCTAGTCCAATTCTACGCTGGCGAGAAAGAATTGGGCCGGGTATTGGCCGGGAAGAACCTGGTACAAAACGTGGCCATGCTAAGTTTTCTAATTATGAGCGTGCTGTTTTCAATTTACGGATTGAGCAGTAAAGCCCTTTTGATTCTTACCTCGCTGTTTGCTGTGGCCGGGGGGGCGTACACAGTTTTCAAACTGCCGCAAAGCTTGATACGCTTTATTTTGTCTCGCGTCATGTCCCTGCGCTATCGCCTCCATGTACAAGGTATGAAAAATATTCCCGAAACTGGCGGCGTCTTATTGCTGGGGAACCATATCAGCTGGATCGACTGGGCGATTGTTCAACTAGCTTGTCCGCGTCAAGTGCGTTTTGTCATGATTAAGAGTATTTACGAGCGCTGGTACCTCAGCTGGTTTTTCAAACTCTTTGGATGCATCCCGATTTCTCAGGGCGTCAATAGCCAGCAATCGCTCGACATAGTGGCGGAGCGACTCGACAAGGGCGAAGTGGTGTGCCTTTTTCCGGAGGGCGCTATCAGCCGCAACGGCCAACTCGGGCAATTTCGCCAAGGCTTTGAAAAAGCTGCTACAACTTGCCAGCGGGAAATAAAAATCCTGCCCTTTTATTTGCGCGGGTTGTGGGGCAGTCAATTTTCACGCGCTTCGCCACTTTTCAAACGCAACCGAAGTAAAGCCAGCAAACGCGATATCATTATTGCTTTCGGCACGCCACAAGATAAATCTCTGGCGGCGAATCAGGTCAAACAAAAAGTATTCGAACTCTCCATTCATTCTTGGCATCTATACGTTAGCCAGCTGCCGAATCTTCCCCATGCTTGGATAGATACGGTAAAACGCAGCGCCAACCGTCACTTTGCTCTCGCCGATACCAACCGCAGCGCCCCCGTGTCCGCAGCGCGAGCACTCGCCGGCGCCATCTGCTTGGCTCGGCATATGGGAGAGTGCACACAGGCCAGGGTCGGCCTTTTACTGCCCACCAGTATGGAGGCCGTACTCGCTAATATGGCGCTTTTACTGCAAGGCAAAACCCTGGTGCCTTTAAATTATACCGCCGACCAAACAGCGCTGAGCCAAGCCATCGAGCAAGCGGAAATTCGCAGCGTTTACAGCTCACGCGTATTTGAGAGCAAGCTCAAAGCCCGCGGTATAGAGTTTGGCAATGCACTGAATAATTGCCATGTTATCTATTTGGAAGATATCTTTGAAAAAATAACGCGCAGCGAGCGCCTGGCACAACTGGTTGCCGTTAAACTGCTACCGGCTAGCACATTAAAATTTTTATTCTGCAAAAGCAGTCCACCGCAAAGCACCGCCGTTATTTTATTTACTAGTGGAAGTGAGGGCAGTCCCAAAGGGGTGATGCTAAGCCATCAGAATGTTATGGCGAACCTGAAACAAGTGGCTGAGGTACTCAACGCGGAGCAAGACGATGTGATTATGGCTTCGCTGCCGCTTTTTAACGCCTTCGGTTTAACCATCACGCAATTTCTACCTCTGGTGGAAGACATTCCCATGGTGTGCCATCCCGACCCCAGCGATGCCTTCGGTATCGCAAAAGCCATCGCCACCCATCAAGCCTCAATTTTGTTTGGTACCTCAACATTTTTTCGGCTGTACATAGCCAATGAGAAAATCCTTCCGATGATGTTGGACAGCCTGAGATTAGTCATTGCCGGCGCAGAAAAACTTAACCCACAGGTTCGCCAAGCCTTCGAAGATAAATTTAAAAAATCTATTTTCGAAGGTTATGGTGCAACCGAAACCACACCAGTGGCAAGTGTAAACCTTCCCGACAAGCTCGATTTTCAGAGTTGGAAAGCGCAGCTCGGTGGCAAAATTGGCAGCGTGGGCATGCCCGTTCCCGGCACCAGCTTTAAAATCGTTAACCCAAATACAATGCAACAACTTCCTATGGGCGAAGCGGGTTTGGTTTTAATCGGCGGGGTTCAAGTCATGCAGGGCTATTTAAAAAACTCGGAAAAAACGCAAGAAGTGATTAAAGACATCGACGGCTACCGCTGGTACCTCACCGGCGACAAAGGGAAACTCGACGCGGATGGCTGCTTAACTATTATTGATCGCTACTCGCGCTTGGCCAACGTAGGAGGAGAAATAATCAGCCTGACATCGGTTGAACAAATCGTGGCACCCTTCTTATTAGAACAAGCTCCCGATGCTGACTATTTAGCAACGGCTATCCCAGACAATAAGCAAGGAGAGAAGATTATCTTGCTTTGCGACAAGGCGATTAACTACGCCGAATTGCGTTGCAGGCTGCTGGCAGCCGATGCCAACCCTGCAGCTATTCCCTATGATGCAGTAAAAGTTAAATCAATACCAAAGTTGCAATCAGGAAAACCCGATATTTCACTATCTAAACACTTAGCATTAAAAAAAATTAATTCTTTATGACTATAAATACTGGCACCAAAATAGCTAAGGAAAACTTTACAATTGACGAATCTGCAAAGCCGAAACCCATCATAACCCATTGAATTATAAAAAATTTTAACAAATGGCACAACTCATGCTTACAGGGTCGCAGGAACTAATTAACCTTCGGTAAATGAGGTTCCCACAGAGGCCTACTTTTTTGAGGCAACAACTGTATCGATTAATTTTTTGGATTAAATTTTAAAAATGGAGTCATTAATGAAAATCACTAAAATCTTGGCCAGTGCCGCCCTCGTATTTTCTTCCGCGTTCGCAGCCGCCTTACCCATGTATGAAGGCGCAACCACCAGCGATACCGGGTTTAATGGAAGAAATATGAGCTCTGCGGGTTACTACTTATGGAACGACGCATCGAATACCAACCAATGGTATTTACGCTGGACAGGAATCAACGCTAACACGAGTGCTAGACGAGTTCACTGGGAAGGACAGCTGGAATTTCGTAACAGCAACCTCGGATCCCACAGCGAATTCCGCTTTGAGGGCCGCGACGAGCGATTAGAATACACATACAACGACACCAGCGCGGACGTGGTCGAGTGGAAAACAAGAACCAACACCCGCGGCGGTATCGACGGCATTGATTTCACGTTATCAGATGGCGCTGAGATCTTAGACTTTAGCTTGGGCTCCAACTTGTTCAATGGCTTGGATGACGGCCTCAGCTCAAACATTTATATCGGCGATGCGATGAATGCGACCCAAATGCGCACCACAACCCTCAACGGACTCACTTTTCAAAATTTCGGCATCGACACCAACACTGCAGCGGCGGGGGTTGCAGTAGCTGAGCCTGGCTCACTGCTACTTTTAGGTGTTGGCCTAGTGGGCCTCGGCCTATCTCGCCGCCGCTGCATCTAAGTACGGCCATTCGCAAACTCGGCTGCGGCCCGGTTTGCGAAACATCTGCCTACTAAAACACCCCCCATTACCCACCTCATACCCCGTCGCCAGCCAGCCAAATACGCTAGCGGCGGCGGCATATAAAAACGCTAAATGGCACCAATACCCCCTCGAAAAATTTTACAGTCCTTGGTTATAAATTGGCGTATTTTTCAACAAAGCATTGATTTAAAAAGAATATTTGAGACTGGCACGATACTAGCTTTGTGATAGGCCTAACAAATTCTGCAGCAGTGATGAGCGGTTTTGTCACTGAGGCAAGCGAAAAGCACATAACTAAATTTAAGTTTGGAAAAATCCAACTAACGGAGTCTTAACATGAAAATCAGTAAAATCCTTGCGAGCGCAGCATTGGTCCTTTCAAGCTCATTGGCTTCTGCTATCCCTATGTATCAAGGCAGCGTCAACAGCGCGACCGGATTCGACGCTAGCAATATGGAAACTGCTGGGTACTACTTGTGGAACAGCGAATCTGACAGCTCTCAATGGCATCTGCGCTGGACCGGCATTAACGCCTCGATGGACAACATAGACTGGACCGGCAGCGTACAGTTCAAACACAGCAACTTGGGAACTGTAAGTGAAATAAGTTTTGATAATTTTTCTGACCAGTTACATATTGCAGAAGACGCCCCGTTTGCAGCCGGCAGTGACTTTTTGGGCTGGGAGACGGTTACCAATAACACGGGTGACTACGCCGGTATCGACTTTACCGTCGACGGCGATGCAGAACTACTGAACTTTAGCTTAGGCTCAAATCTGTTCAACGACCTATCGACCGGTGAGAGCGAGCACATTTTTATCGGTGACGGCCTTTCCTCCACACAAATGTACACCACCAGCTTAAACGGCATGACTATTCAGAACTTCGGCTTTGGTGTCGCAGTTCCAGAGCCCGGCTCACTGCTTCTCTTGGGTGTTGGCTTGATCGGCCTAGGTTTGTCCCGTCGTCGCTGCGCCTAATAGCTAAGTAGCTATAGAACTAAGAGAGCTAAGAGAACTAAGCAGCTTTTTAAAACCCGGCCTTTGCCGGGTTTTTTATTGACCAAACCTTGTAGGCCATTTCGCGACAAGTACCGAAAGACAGTTTTATCTTACCAACTCAAAGCTGCTCACACTGTTTTCACTACGCTCCCCAGCTCAGGCTCGCCTAACGACCATCCAAGTTAAGTACCCACCCAGCTTCAAACTCCGCAACATCTATACCCGACAATCAAGCTCAAAATACCATTCCGCAGCATCTCAGTTGCGCCGCTTCATAGCCAGCATTAATTCCACGTGGGGTGTTTGCGGAAATAAATCGAGGGCTTGTATTTCAACGATTTCAAATCCGACCTTTAAGAAATCGGCAACATCGCGAAAACAGCTCGCAACGTCGCAAGAAATATACAGAATCTCCTCCACGGCAGCGCTTTTCTGCATTAAGTGCTGCATCAAAGGCTGGCGCAATTTAAGCCCTTCTCGCGGTGGATCCAGCAGCAGTACACTCGCCTTGCTCGCCCTTCGCAGTAACTCGGATAGCCCCTGATTAGAAAACAAATCCACCACGCAGGCATCGACACCGCCCCAGCCCTTTGCCGCCAGCTGGGCAACAGCGGCCTGTGACGCTTCCGCCGCAAAAATTTGCTTAAAACCAGCGTCAACTAACACCTCGGTGAAATTTCCCGAACCGCAAAATAATTCAAGCGCCACCTCCTTGCGACTTAACAGTGACAGCTGCCGAGCTAACCAGGCGCGCATCTGCCGATTTTGTAGAGAATTGCCCTGCTTAAATGGCAAGCGTCGATGAACCGTAACCTGTTCAGGATCCGTATCTTCGTCGATATCCAAGCCCAGCCAGAGTCGCTTTTTGCCGGGCAACCAAGCGGTACAGGGAAGCCGGTCGCGCAAAGCTGCAAGAGAGCCTTGGTTTTTTTCACTTAACACCGGACAAGTCGTCACGTCTATCAGTTGATTGCTGCGAGCCGCAACATAGCCAAGGCGCCGGCCGTCGGTTTTAAGTTGCGCGCGATTGCGATACGCCCAAATTTGCGGCGACGCCACTATGGGCTTGAGTTTATCCGCCGCGTCGACGCGCTTCGCGGCGGCCTCCACCCGCCGCTGCTTTGCTGTCAGCTGAGCGGCATAATCGACGAACTGCCAAGCACAACCACCGCAGCCACCGGCATCTGAAGCAAAATGCTCGCAGTGCGGCACGATGCGCTGCTCGCAAGCTCGATGAAGCTCCACCAGCACCGCCGAGCCAACCCGCCCGCTCTTCTCAATAACTTTAAACTCCCCATACTCCCCCAACCACACACCCGCGACAAAGTAGACTTGGCCGTTGGGATGGCGCACAACACCTCGACCATCGCTGGCCAGATCCTGTACCTCGGCGGCAAAGCTTTGCTGCTCTTGGATAGTAATCGCGCCCTTAGACAACAGGTGCTTGCGACGCTTAGACATAACCCGACTCCCAGCGCTTTGTTAATTATGGCCGCGCTTAAACCTAAAAAGACGCAATAATAGCATCACCCAACCTCCTCTTCTCTGGAGTTGTCACAGCCTAAAAAAAATGGCGCCCTGAAAAGTAACGGCAACAAACTGAAACGCGCCAAGCTTCAAAAGATGCGATAGCTCCTTATAAATTGCATTCGTAGCAGCTTGGTTAATACGTGGCAGTGGCTTTGTTAATGCGTGGCGGTGGCATTCTTCATTCCGCGAGCCAGGCTACCCCATTAACGTCTAACAAATTAGCAAAAAAAGATCCCAGCTGGCCATGTTTCTCAGTCCCTTTTTACTGGCATGCTTTTTTAATTTCGGTCAACTTCACTAAGATAAGGGCGTCTTATGTTCACCTTAAAAAAAGTTCACCTTAAAAAAGTTCACCTTAAAAAAATCTCCGGGCAACGCTATAAATACCCACCTAAGAGCTTCTGAATTATAAACTTTAGCAAGGTTAGAGTTTCGCTAGCACTCAGCACCACATAGAGCCCGAAAAAATAATATCAATAGAATGTCGTTTAGCGAGTTAATTTATTGTGGCAATGCAAGGATCTTCTCCCTTATTAAAATAGGATAGAAATTCAAACGTGATATTTTTCACTGCCAAAGCCACTATTTTAATTTAAAAATGTCTATACCCAAAGCGTTTAAGATTTAGGTGTTAGGAGTGCGCCAATTTTTGTTCTTGGCAAGGCGGTACTCACAGGGATGTGAGGTATTAGGGCAACGCATCGCTACAAGGATGTAGCTTATTAGGGTAATGCAG
>JAHQVY010000225.1 GCA_019634095.1 Cellvibrionaceae bacterium | reverse complement strand
CTCGGTAATTGCTCCTGCATTACCCTAATAAGCTACATCCTTGTAGCGATGCGTTGCCCTAATACCTCACATCCCTGTGAGTACCGCCTTGCCAAGAACAAAAATTGACGCACTCCTAAACACCTAAATCTCAAGTGTTTTGGGTATAACGGCGCGCCAAAGCCAATTTACACTTACACTTATCAACAATTATGCGTTGAATATCTTTGAGCCATTAATGCTGCGGTGACCCGCTTGTCATGCTAGCTGGCTTGGGGCAGGCTCTCGTCTGGCGCATCGATATCTTGCGCCAAAATAATTTCAAAAGGCTCGCCACCTTCTATGGTTTCTAAGCTCATGTGGGTATTCCACCCCAATTGAGGACAGTAGCTTGGATCGTCGATCAATTGAGCCGAATTAATCTTGTCACTGTCTAGAGTGACCGAGATATCGAAGTCCAATTCCGCCCCGGCGCTGAACTTGATAAATGATTTCAGCGCTTCTAATTTTTTGCTGCCCGGAGCAATGCTTTCAAAGTCGTCGTAGTTCATGGGTTCCACCACAACCCGAAACTTACTCTGTGCATGGTGGCAGCTGGTGCCCAACACGGTATTGATGCCCAAACAGTTGTTAACACCATTGGGGTAGTCCGGCCCGGGTAGTCGGCACAGAAATTCTTCGGGTAATTCTTGCCACTGGCCTTGAAATTGTTCGATATCCACTGTCAAGCCGAAATGATGCTTAATGGTGCCCTTTAAGCCCTCCGCGGTGGATACCGGTCGCCCCAGCAAGCCGGCTATTCCCGCCATAGCGTCGATGGGCAAGGGTGTGCGATAGACCGCTTCACCGAGGGCGACGCCCGACAGCGCGCACAGTGCATTGGTAAAAGCGTCTAAGCTGCGACTCTGCCGCTGTCGGTTTTGCTCCACATTGACCGGCAGCTGATATTTTTGCCAGGCCCGATAGTAAAAAGACACGCTGCGATGATTAAAAATATCGAGAAAGTCGCGCAGCGAAAAGTTTTTTTGCCGCAGCTCGCGCAGCACAATATCGCTTAGAAAATGCGGCATCACACCTTGGCTGCCGGTTAGCCCCATAAAACTTACTTCCATGGCCCACTGCAGTTCAGGTGCATCGCTATCGCCATTCCCGATTATTTCATTGATGGCTATTTTTGCTATCGGGGCAGCCGAGAAAGCGAAATTTTGGCTGGCGGTAAACCGCAATACCTCGCGATTTGGCATTGCCTGCGAGGCTACGCTCTCCAGTGCAAAACGCTGCGCCCCTTCATTGAGTTGCGCCCCTCGCTCCAACAGGCGCACCGCTTGAAAGAAGTCGAATTTGTAAGGATGTTTCAGCAGCTGCTGAACTACAGTAAGGCTTTGGAGCCGGCGCGAGGAGGCCATTTCTTGAGTTCTCCGTCTTTTCCACTCAGGGTGACAATAAGGCGAGTGAAAGAATTAATTGAACAGTACAACCCCAAAAAACGTTCCAGTACACTCGCGAAAAGATAGGTACTGGTGCCGTTTAACATTATGGGATCGAGCTCCAATTTCACCTCGGTGCCGCGGCAAAGGGATACCGTTTCTTCTATTTGAATGGGTGCGGTAATCGATTTGGTTTGCATTTTATTCAACGCTTCAATGAGATTGCGGGTGCTGGCAGAATCTTTGAAGTCGTAAAGGCGAAGTATTTCTTTAAAAGCCTCGCAGGCGCTGGGGTTACCGGACAGAGATAGGTGATTTAAATTTAAGTGTGATATGAGTCGCCAGTATGCACGTTCCCGCAGCGGCGGGCGAATAGAAGCCGTTGGCGGAATCACGCAGCTTATTTGCGATACCGGCGCGGTGCCATCGACAATGCTAAACAGGGGTTTGCCGCTGCCAGTTTGCAGCTTTTTAGGCAGGTTGCGATTGCTGCAAGTTAGCATAATATCGAGGGTTTGATCGGAAGCCCGGTGAGGGTTAAAGTTCAAATCTACCAAACAGATATCGACTTCTGTGGCCTGTTCGTTAAGGTGTCCGCCCTCAATCATCTCGCGCCGTTTGCAAAACCAGAAGGCCGACTGTTTGGCGTGGTGCTGGCTGTGCTGGATGGCATAGAACGGGCGAAACGCGGTGGATTCTCCCGCACTGTTAGTGGCGTTGACCCGATCCACCGAATAAATTTCCAAGCTACTGGTACGTCGTGCATCGGGCACAATAGAGTATTCGTAGGCGCGGTGATTGAGTGGGATGGGGTCTGCAGACTGCTCGAACAAGTTCACCGCGGGGGTGCAGCCCAACTCGAACATCGCACTGGTAATTTGATGCTCTAACTCGTCTTCAGATTGCGATAAATAAAAATACAGATTGAGGGTATCGGTAAAGGCTTTGCCGATCACACCCCCCAGTTCGACAATATCCAAAAACATAAACTTTTCTGGGAAAGCAAAATATTCGGTGAGGAGACGGTAGCCTATCAGTGCTGTATCTGGGTAGGGCAGCAAGCCCTCATCGGCTTCAAGGCCCACTTGCTGCACGATTCCCGGGTCGAGAAAAACCGGTTTTGGATCGGTCTCACCCGAGGCAACCACAACTTTTACGCACTTGCTAAGTAGTAAATCGTATATATCATTAACGTGCTGCGGCTGCCCGCGCAGGTAAAACCGCAAGGTGTTGATGCCGAGTTCGCTAAATGACACGTCACCGCTCATGCTTTTGAGCGAGAGTTTGAGTACCGACGCCGCCCCCGAAACATCGTTGGAACCGGGCGCGGTAAAGGGCCGGGGCATTAATTGCGCAGTGTCTATCAGGAAGGGGCAGATATCCACTGGGTAGCAGGTGGTGAAGCGGCAGGCTTGCCCTTGATAAAGATCCGTTTCAATCAAAGTGCCTTTGTCAACGCGAGCAATTTGGTCTAAATCATCTTGCGCTTCAAATTGGACCACGTTAAAACTCGGCAATGGCCGCAAATAATGTGGGTAGAGGGTTTCCAGCATAGCATCGGTAAGTTCAGGAAAGTCATCGCTAAGTTTTTGCTGGATGCGCGCGTTTTGGTAGGCAAAGCCGGACAGCAAACGTGCAACTAACGGGTCGTCAACCGTATCGCCGGAAAGTTGTAAGCGCGATGCCGCCGAGGGGTGTTGTTTGGCGAACTCACCGGCGGTTTGTTGAATAAAGGCGAGCTCTTTTTCGTAAAGTTCGAGCAGCTTATCACTCATTTACATCACCTCCATCACATCGACCGTCTGACTCACCGGGTTGACGGCTGAATCTAAGATGATGATTTCCGGTGCGGGGTTGGTGTGCAATGTCGCTTCGACGCGAAAGTTTATGGTAGGAATTTCGTTATCGATATTTTCTTCCATTTTTACCTTTACCGATTTAAATCGCGGTTCAAAATGTGCGATGGTTTCCTCGAGGGAGCGACAAAACTGCTTGCGGCCCACCGCCGAGCTAAGGTTTATTGTCGACAGGTTGGGCAGACCATAATTGAGATTCGAATCCACTAAGTGCTTACAGTCTCTCGGTGGCGAGAGGCAGCGAAATCTCGAATTAAATAAGTATTCGAGGTCGCGTCGCACACTCTCGCGCAAGTGTCGCAATATTTGGTGTGGCTGATTGAAATCGTCATCGCTGTTTTTGTGTAGCAGGCGATCGAGTACAGGCGCGAGTAGTTTTTTTTCTGAATGATCCGGCATAATTATTCACAGCGTTAGTGTGTTCTGGTTGAGCCAATTTCGCCCAGGGCAGTGGTGAGTTTTATTTCTGAGACTAAATTGTCCACGGTGTAATGCGTTTTCAAATACACCACACTTTGATAGGAGCCGGGTTTGCCCGGTTCCTCGACGACTTTTACCCTCGCTTCCCTAAGCGGGTAGCGCGCCATCATTTCCCAGGCTAAGTCATCCCGGTTACTGGCATATTTATTTAACCAACTCTGTAAATACCTTTCGCAATCGGATGCGGTGAAAAAGGCACCAATTTTTTCGCGAATAATCACCTTGATATATTGAGCAAAGCGAGAGGCGCACAGCACCTGTTGTAACATGGCGCTGATTCGGGCGTTTGCATTGGCCGATTTACTGCTGTACGTTCTGGGCTTTTGCAGCGAAGGGCAGCTGTGAAAAGCCGCATACGGCGTATCGTAGCAATGACACAAGGCGGTAAAACCGAGATCGCTGAGGTCTTTTTCAAGGAAGTCGGTAATGAGCACCGGGGTGGCAATTTGCGTGTTCGCTGGGCTGGAATCTGTGGTGTAGGGCAGCGAGGGGAACTGCGTGACCAAACCACCGGCATAAGAATCTCTGGGGACACCGCGTATATGGGAAAACCAGCCAACTTCCTGAAACTCCCGGATTAGCACGGCACCAATGGCAAAACAGGCATTGCCCCACAAATATTTACCGTTGTCACTGTCCTCGACCTGTTCTTGAAAGCGGATGCCTTGCAAAGCGGAAAAGCGTCGGTTGTACGGAGCTCGCATCAGAACTTGCGGTAACGTGATTCCTAAAAATCGGGCGTCTTCAGTCTCGCGCAGCGAGCGCCAGCGAGTGTACTCGCTTTGTTGAAACACGGCACTTAAATCGATGGGGAAGCCCAGCTGATCGTAGCTATCTAAGCCGAATAACTGGGGAGCGGCAGAGCAGATAAACGGCGCAAAGGCGGCGGCGGCGATAGCGCTTAGCCCCTGTAAGGCAAATACATCGTCGTAGGGGTGTGCATCGAAAGGGCGGTGACTAATGTAGTAGTCGCCTAATAAAACACCGTAGGGCTCTCCGCCGGGACGACCGAACTCCTCGGTGTAAATAAGGTGAAATAGTGCACTGCGGTCAAAGTCAGCGGCCCGCTCCATATCGCGCACAACTTCCTTCCAGCTAACATCGAGTACTTTAACCTGCACCGAATCTGAGGATGATCGCGACTCAGTCAGTAGCCACAAGCCCCGCCAGCTAGCCTCTAATTGCTGCAATTTGGGATGGTGCAAAATGGCGTTGAGCTGCTCGCAAATCAAATCGTCGAGTTGCGCTATTTGATAGTTCAGCCATTGATGTACCGAAAAGTTTTTGTTGTTTCCCGAGTACACGACGCGAGAGTGCCAGCACTCAAAAGCATTGACATCGTCTTTTTCAGCTAAAAATTCATCGAGGCCGCTCTGATCGATAAAGCCGGCACTGCCGTTTCCCGCTTGGCTGCTGTCCTGGGATGTGTCGTAGGCGGCTATCGCTGCATTTAAAAGATTAGATGTGTCTACCACCAAGCACTCCAATAAAACATCGCCATAAATTGAACCGCAGCGTAAAAGGTAAAAGGCCCGCGAAAGCGGGCTGGATCTGCCGAATTTAATCCGATAATGGACGATTAGCCCGGCGTTGGGATATTGGCCACCAGGCGCATTGAGGTGGTTAATTCCTCCATTTGCAACCAGGGTTTGAGATAGGCCACAGCGCTGTATGAACCGGGTTTACCGGGTACCTCTTTCACCTCTACCCGGGCCTCGACCAGCGGGTACTTGGCTTTCATTTCTGGGCTGGCATCGGGGTTTGAGTTGGTATACTGCTTCACCCATTTATTTAACCAGCGTTCACAGTCGCTCGCTTCCATAAAGCTGCCCACTTTATCTCGCGCCATAACCTTCAGGTAATGAGCGATGCGTGAAGTTGCCATAATATAGGGTAAGCGCGAGGAAATTTCGGCGTTGGCGGTCGCGTCGGGGTCGTCGAACTGTTTGGGTTTTTGGCAGGTTTGCGAGCCGAAAAAAACCGAGTAGTCAGTGTTTTTGTAGTGGCAAAGCGGTAGGAAGCCCTGTGCACTAAGTTCAGCTTCACGCCGGTCGGTAATGCCAATTTCGGTCGGGCATTTCATATCGCTATCGCCGTCGTCACTCTTAAATATGTGAGTCGGCAGACCTTCAACTTTGCCGCCGCCCTCGGCGCCGCGGATGGCTGTGCACCATGAGTTCTGCGAAAAGGCCTGGGTTAGCGTGGTTCCCATAACGTATGCTGCGTTCATCCAGCAGTAGTCGGAATGACCGGCACTACCCGCCATGCCATTTTCGTCGACCTCAAACTCTTCAAAGTTAAAAGTTTCTATGGGCTTGGAGGCCTCGCCGTAGGGTACTCGAGATAAGACCCGCGGCATCACCAGTGTGACAAAGCGGGAATCTTCGCTGTCGCGAAAACTGCGCCATTTGATGTACTCTGTCGTCTCAAATGAGTTGCCGAGATCGCGGGTTTTCGATATTTCGGTAAAATCGTCGAAACCAAACATATCTGAGCCTGCTGCAGAAATAAAAGGACAGAAACCGGCAGCGGCAACGTTGGACATTTTGGTTAGCAGGTCGATATCTTCCGGATGATTCGAGAATTCGTAATCACCGATAATCGCGCCATAGGGTTCACCGCCGGCAATGCCGAACTCTTCTTCGTAGATTTTCTTGAATGTTTGGCTTTGGTCGAACTCTACCGCTTTGTCTAAATCGCGGTACAACTCTCTCTTTTCCAAATTAAACATACGAATTTTGAGTGTTTTGCCGGTTTCACTATTCATTACTAGATGATTCAGACCGCGCCAAGAACCTTCGAGCTTTTGAAACTTTGCATCGTGTAATATGGCACTCATCTGCTTCGACATCGCTTCATCAATGGCTTTGATAGCAGAATTTATGGTGACGGTGAGGTTTTTATCCCAGGTTAGTGTACCTTTAAGCGCCTGCTCGGTTAGGTTAGACAGCAGATTCTTGGTGTCTTCGGGTTCAGTTTGTCGGGTGGCGGAAATTGCCTGCTCTAACAAACTGGCAGATTGCGCTTCGGCCTCGCCCGCTGCGGCCGATTCAAGTTCTTTGTCACTCATTACTTATCTCCTTTCTCACCATCGTCATCACTACCTTCACCGGTACCGAGCTCTTTGGAAATTTCTGTGATTTTATCTGTATTTTGCAAGATATCTTCTAGAACCTTCTCCAGTTCTTCGGAGCGATCCGCCTTGCTGAGTAGGTCTCGCAGATCGTTGCGCGCTTTCAATAACTTTTTCAAAGGTTCCACTTCGTTGACAATGTGACCGGGGGAGAAGGCGTCCATTTCCTTGAAATCGAGGTTCACCTCCATTTGACTGCCGTCGCCCGCCAGAGTGTTTTCCACTTTCATTTTCAGTTTCGGGTTCACCGACGACATAACTTCATTAAAATTGTCGCGGTCTACATTCACAAATTTACGTTCTTTTAAACTTTTGCGATCCTCTTTGTTATCGCCGGAGTAGTCACCCATAACACCAACCACAAAAGGAAGCTCTTTTTTGACTTCTGCCCCGTTGGTTTCTACATCATAGGTGATGTGAACACGAGGCTTGCGCACTCGCTTTAATTTATCGTGGATACTTTCTGACATAATTGTCTCCTGATCTTAGTTCCGTAATGGAGTTGGGTGAAAAACACAGAAGCCCGCTGTATGCAATGCTATGAGACTTCATTATTACTGGCTTTGTTAATTGCGACTCAGTTTGATATCGAGAGCCACCATACTTACCACTGCCCCTCATCGATATTGCTGCTGGGGCCGGCAAATGAGTTGTCGGATACCGGGTTCTCGTCATTGTTACCGGTGGTGGCTGCTGCGCTGGGCCGCGCGGCAATAACCGGCGGTGGCACGTAGCTCGCAGAATCTGTGCCATCTAGCTTGACCCCGGTGAGCGCGCTGTAAGTGTTGCGCGAATTGTCGTCCGGTAGCAACTCTATCATCAATTCTGAGACTGTCATACGGCCCCAAACCACAAGGCGTTCTACGCCGGCAGCAATAGGCGTGTGGGGTTCATTTCTGCGAAAATATAGGGCTGCCTGCTCCAGTGCGCGCAACGCATCTTCGCGGTTATTAATGGCGCCGGCAACGAAAGCTGGTGCGGTAGTGGCGGCGCCATTGCTTGTAGCTGTCCGTTCCTGGTCTTGAGGGAGTTCTTGCGCCTCAGCTGTGGTTTGCAGGGCATCCAAACGCGCTTGATAAATGTAGCGCACCGTCCGCAAAACCTCGTCGAGTATTTTTGAAATATTCGTCGATGGCGGCGCGTCGCCGCCGCAATGCTCCCGCAAGGTCGATACCAAGGTTTTGTAGTCCTCGATTGTTTCTTCGAGCGTCTCCACTAAATTGAGGCACCACTGATCGTCGGTTGTAGAAATCGCCTCTTGAACTTCTTTAAAACTGTAGCCGAGCACGCCTATGCGCTCTGCTTTGGCTTTATCGTCGGCGATTCTGTCGCAGTCGCGCGCCTGTTGGTACTCATAAATAGAGTAGTCTGCGATGGCGTCTCCTTGGGTTACCTCGGTGTTGCGCAGCGGCGCAATCAATGAGCCTTCTGCACCGTCACCGTTCAGGCCGGTAAGTGGGGCGACTTTGGTTTCTATGCCATCCTCATCAGGCAAGGGGTAAATACCATCCCAATAATTATCGACCAGGCCGCACATTAGTTTAATGCCGTCTCTCAGGCCCGCCCAGCCTTTGGTGCGAACCAGGGCTTCCAAATACCAGCAGGCAACTTCTAGATCTTTGCCCTTTTTGGAGAGAACTTTTTCAGCGCCTTTTGACACGTCTCGCCAAGGCGACACCAAGTCGATTTCTTCATTTCCGAACATGGCGTTTCGCTCGGCGGCGCGGGCGTTGTTTCTCGCGTCTTTTATAAAGTAGTAATCGGAGGTTGGAGAGCGGTCTTCCCTAATATCTTCACCCACGGGTGATTCGTCAGAAATCGGCTTTAGCAGCTCTGCAATGTCTATAGTACTGGGAAAGGTCATAAGCTTTTAATTCTCTCCATGTTGAGCGATATCGATAAGGTTAAAATCGGGCGTTGCTGAGTAACTAATTGCGAATTACTAATTTCGCACACGAGCTATTATTCATTTCAAACGCCTTATTGTATAAGCTTAAACAGTGTCTCGCGCAGAATCACCGCAAACTGCTTAGGTTACACACGCTGGCAAAACATTCAAAGTTCTTTTTCACTTGCAGGTCACTGGCCCCAGGCTCTTTTTGCGGGCGTATACGTAGCACTTTTTTATGAAAAATACTTGGGGGCTCTAGCCGACAGTGCCATGCTTGCCCCATGTCAGTATTTACGTGCATAACTGCGCGAAAGTTGCTCCAAATATCAAGTTACCTTACAAATAAATATAGGCATCTAATGAATGCGAATAATTGGCAATGGTACCGAGCTCGATAAATCTAGTTTAGTGGTTCAAAATCGAGGTCTGCTTACAGACCCGTAAGCGAGCTTTCTGCATACGCCGCTAATTATCCTAAATAAATCAGTTGAATCTACTGCGGACGTCCAATGAACTGAAATTAAAGCGTTTTTTCAATTTTTCGACTGCACTCGTAGAGTGACTACGAATTGGCCGAAAAAGTTAAAAAATTCACTCTAATTTTAGCCCCTTGCACGCCCTCGCTACGATCCAACTGATTAATTTAGGATTATGGAGGTTGGTGTATGCTCCTGTGCTTGCCGCCCTCCTGAATGTTGTCTCGCCGTCTGGTAGAGCGCCGGTGAAGGCCATCTCTCGTTGCAATGTATCCAAAATATAATACAGGTCGAGAGTCGCGACGCTTAAAAAATCGACTTTTTTACCTGCATAATATATTTGATGACATTTTGTGTTTTCAGGTGGTGGTTGCAGTAAACTGCGATCTGGCGATCGTATAAATTCGTGATAAATATGTGCTTTGTTCGCCTTGTCTGCCCTGACAAGCTCAGCTTCGAGTAAACGCTCGCGTTTTTGTACGCGAGAGCTAACCCTTGCATTAATCCTAAATAAATCAGTTGAATCTACTGCGGACGTCCAATGAACTGAAATTAAAGCGTTTTTTCAATTTTTCGACTGCACCCGTAGAGTGACTACGAATTGGCCGAAAAAGTTAAAAAATTCACTCTAATTTCAGCCCCTTG
>JAHQVY010000224.1 GCA_019634095.1 Cellvibrionaceae bacterium | reverse complement strand
TCGGGTTTTTCTGCGAGCTGACGAGACGCCTCTTTTAACCTAAATTAATCAGTTGGATCGTAGCGAGGGCGCCCAAGGGGCTGAAATTAGAGTGAATTTTTTAACTTTTTCGGCCAATTGTTGTCACTCTACGGGTGCAGCCGCAAAATTGAAAAAACGCTTTAATTTCAGTTCATTGGGCGTCCGCAGTAGATCCAACTGATTAATTTAGGATAATGTAAACGTAAACTGCAAGCGAGAGTCAGTGTAATATGCGCTGGTTGACGACATTGCCACGCTGGTATCGGCATGGGATAACAGACTCCAGGGTATGCTCGAAGATTCTGTTGATAAAAGCGCGTCATTTATACCCAAAGCGTTTGAGATTTAGGTGTTAGGAGTGCGCCAATTTTTGTTCTTGGCAAGGCGGTACTCACAGGGATGTGAGGTATTAGGGCAACGCATCGCTACAAGGATGTAGTTTATTAGTTAATGCAGGAGCAATTGCCGAGACAACGCACAATAGCCATTCTATTCACACTAGCTATTTAAGGCGGAGCAACACCGCCAAGGGCACTTAGGGGCGTGCTCATAAGGCCTAAATCTCAAGTGTTTTGGGTATATAAGTTGATATAAATAGTCCCGCCCATTTAAACCGACATTGATCCTTCGGCTCCCAACCTGCTCGGGCCCCTGCGCATATGCAAACAACAGGTGCCTCTTATAAGTTTCCGCTAACTAGCCAAGCATATTGCAGCTGTTTTTCTTGCCTGTGCATGGTTAAGTGTCTTCGTTGTTATGTCGTGAGACCACTGTTTATTTAAGGTTATTTGCTCGTGTGGCTCAGTGTTAATTGCAAGATTAATCCAGTAACACTATTCAAAGTGAGTCGGTAGTCAAAAAAAATAAATTTATACTTGGAAATTATTCGCCGTTTTTTTCGCTACATTATTTCTGAATAATATTTTTCTACACAAAATCTGGTGATTGCAGCATTGTTTACCTAATGTTCGAATCCAATGTGATCTGGTTCAAATTATTTTATTCAAAGGGAAATTAATGTTTGTTCATTTACGCAACGTTTTATTCGTTTTTTGCTCTGCTGTTTTTATCTCGGCTTGTTCGGGTTCGGGGTCGAGTGGTTTACCCAGCAAAACCAAAGTCGAAGATGAAACAGAAAGTACTGCTGATAAACCATCCGTACTCTCGATAAGTGGGAATATTGTTAAAGGTACCGTTAAAAATGCGCAAGTAGATTTTTATCTAGTGCGAGAGGGGCTAGTCGACAGTGCGCCCCTCGCAACGGTATATAGCGATGATACAGGCGAATTTAGTGCGCAGTTAGATATGTCCGATACCGCCGATTTAATTCTGATTACGGCTGTTGGTCTGGGCAACCAGCAAACGCAAATGCTGTGTGATGCCGCCCAGTGCGGTACAACACAGATTCTTGACGCTGTGGATAGCAATGACGACGGTCTAATAACTTGGGGAGAAACCCTGTATTTATCGGAGGCTTTTCATCTTTCCACAGCGGTAGTTATTCCCGAAAACAGCGACACCCTGAGAACCAGCGTCACTCCGCTGACTCATATTGCGGTAAGTCAGGCGCGAAACCAGGCCCTGCTCACCAGAGAGAGCGTTGAAATGTATATGCAGCGCTTGGCAACCTTGATGAATTTGCCGACAACCCTAACTCAGTTAACGGCAATAAACAGCGCTAGATTAGCGGAATTAATTGCCGCAGGTGGCGCGGAGCTTGAAGACAGTGCATTTATTTACAGTGTGTATGCTGGAATGTTTGCCGAGTACGCCAATCAACATCAGCTAACTATCGAAGCGGCGATTCAAGACGTCGAAGACAGGCTGTTTAGCGATACTCTCGAAGTGAGCTTCGATCGCAATATGGTGTTGATTATTTTACAAAACGCACTTGAAGTCGCATATTTATACGCGGGGCAAGACCAGAGCTTACAGGCTTTAATCGCTGAGATTCAGCTGCTGCTGCAGGATTACTACTGCAACGAATATGCAGTAAACGAGGACTGCGATGTTATCGATCCCGTGGTGCCCGAAGTGCCCGACGAAGCAGAATTGCAAGTGGTTAAAAACTTTGTCGCGGATTTGCGAAAGTGGGGCCGCGATGTGACCCTGCAAGCGGAACCGGCGGTGGATAAATTTATCAATCGCTTATCGTTAGTTGAGGGCGTATGGGAAGATGATCTGCAGTTGTTAAGTTCTTCGCTAAACGATTTGTTACCTGGCATAGCTCAGCTGGTATCCCCTTATTATTGCGGTAATTATGCCGATTGCCCTTACGTGGAATATATCGACTTCAATCACCGACGATTGACCTGGCGCGGTCTGCAATACGATCTCTATTCCGATACCCGCGAAATCACCATTACCGGTGAACTCGATGGCCGCGTGGCAGTGGACATTGATTTGCAGTTGCCCACTTACAACAACTGGGCGCAAGAGCACCGCATTGCAGTGAGTGCGGGCCGCCTCAGCCATGGCGATGCGGATTTGCTGTTGACCGAGGGCAGTGAAATTATTGTCGGTTTCGCCAACTCCCTGTCTTTTTCCGCTTTGATGCGGCAAATCTCGTCGCCTTTTCTCAGTCCAATGCCGAGCACAATGACTTTTGCGGCGAATTTTTTATTGCAAGCAGAATATGAACGCGCAGTGCAGGGCACGATGGGTTTTGAACCCAATGAAAATGATGACTATCTGCCCGTGGATTTTGGCGGTAATTGGTTTGTCACCACAGATCGCGCGAGTTCCGGTGAGGCCTCATTGCGTTCGAGGGCTATCAGCCATCGTCAGAGCAGCCGAGCGACCGCGCGCTTTAATACCAAAGGCGGCAATCTCGAGTTTTACAGTGCCATCGAATCAGAATCGAGTTTTGATTTTTTGCGTGTCTACGTTGATGGGCGACGGGTGTTGAGCTTTAGCGGTTACCAGCCGCAATTTCGACGCAACGTCGTGTATATTCCACCGGGTGAGCATACGGTGAGTTGGGAATACAGTAAAGATGGCAGCGTTAACCGCTATACGGATGCCGCCTGGATTGATCGTATTACCTTCCCACCTTTCGAAGATTCGGATTTACCCACCGAGTTTGAGACGCGCACGGTTCTGAGTGGAGATTTGGAGCTCGCCGCTGAAAAATTGGATCAGCCTTGGGTGTGGGCGACCAAGGGTTTTCTGCCGGCTAATATTTCTATTGACGCAACCTTAGCCAGTGATTTTGATTTAATCTATGAAGACGGTAGCTCGGAAAACGCTCGGGATTCCATCTCGCTGCGCTTGGCGGCAAATGTGGCGAATGCCGCCGACTTTGTGCCGCCGCAAGAGTTCGATGAGGGCGCATTTGGCGTGCTCGGCGATTACGGTATCGATGGCGACTTGTTTACTTTAACACTGCCGAACCAGCGTTTCGAAGTCGAGTGGACCGGTTGGTTTAATGAATACCATTACCGCGCCTACCGCGATGGGGAATCTGAGCCAGTGGATTCGCGTTATTATTACCTCTCCGAGGTTGACGATCTCGTGGTTGCCGCGGGCATGCTTATCAATAATTCCGCTATTGGCTGGTCGGTTGTTATGCCGGAAGAAGGCTTGTACATTTCGACGCTGTTGGGTTCCTCTCCCTGGGGCTTTTATCCAGACAGCCGGTTTGACCCAGATGGTGGCAATGTTTTTGGTTACTTAGTTGAAGGTTATGAGCCCACAGAAACTGAATCTCAGTATTTGCGTTTAAGCGCGGCTCTAGAAATTGAGGCACAGATTGAAGGCTTGCAAAACACTATACTGGGCACCGCCTTTAGCCGAGATAATTTAAATCAAGGCAAGCTGGGATTTTATATTGAGTACGACGGGCACCGATTTAATGTTGAATCTGATGCTTGGTACACCCCAGTTTTATATGAGCAGGATTCTGTGCTCGAAGCCAGAGACCCAAGCCTAAGCATTACCAACCAAGCGGGGGTGGAATTGTTTGTTGAGCTCGACATTACCTTAGATGGTGAAGACGACGAACAAGACAAAGAAAACCTTAGCGGTCAAATTAGTTACAAGGGAAGTGTCTATGCCACCTTGGAGCGCATCAAGGGTTTGACTGTGATTCGTTACATTGATGGCACTGGCGAATCACTGGAATAATGATTCGCCCCATCACCGCAGAGTGGCCAGCGCGCCACTCTGTTTTTTTCTTACTGTGTTTATTATCTGGTCTCAGTTACGGCGGGGCTGGGGGCCAGAGCAATAATTCGCAAGTTACGCTTCATGCCTGGTTGGAATCGAGCAATTATAGCCAAGCCGTGCCCATCACCGCTAACTTTGACCAGTGGCAAACCGATAACTTTGCGCAGGGAGAGCGTATTTACAGTAAACAATTGGCTTATGCGGGCGCCGCTATTGGCAATACCCGCTTCGATTTCCACTCTCGCTTGCACTATTACCTCGATTTTCTAACGATACCTCTTTGTGGTACTACGTCGAAAAAAATGACGAAGGGCGTTTGGCAACCATTAAACGCCCTTTAGATATTTCGTTGGCGATTAATCAGCTAGCTGCCCGGGGTTATTTTGTGTCGCATCGGTTTCACTGGACCCATTTTTCACTGAGGTTGAGGGCGAATTATCTGCAACTATCGGACTTGACCTATGGCGCTAGCTGGGGAACTTATGAGCCCAATCTCACATTGGAAAATCAAACTCAGCTGACCGTGGATTATAGTTATTCAAGCCGAGAGACCATCCTCGACAGGGAAGTGGATGCTGTCGCGGGCTCGGGTTGGATTATAGATTTCGCTATTGATTGGCAGCAGGGCAAGCAGAGTGCTTCCTTCGATGTGAATGAGGCCTGGAGTCGCTTACATTGGCGCGCTGCGCCGGCCAGCCGAATTCAAGGTAATTTAGTGGATTTAAAAATTCGCCGCGATGCAGCCTTGCAATTTGACGAGTTTTACAGCGAGGTGCGGCAGACCTTGCCGGCTCACAGTCGCCTATCCTACCAATACCAGCTTTACCCGCGGCTCGCTCTGGGGATTAATAGCGAGCAATTATCGCGTCAACGTTGGCATCGCGTATTTTTGCAAACCCCGCTTTGGGACGCCGCGAGTTTCACGCTTGCCTATGCTCCCTTCGATAAATTTGCCAAGCTTGGCCTGCATACAAAGCATTTTTACCTGCAGCTTGAATCCAATGATAGCGATTGGAAAGATGCGAGATTGTTGAATGCCTCAATCGGCTTGAGTTTTCCTATCTTTTGACTGCACGGCCTTGCCGTTTAAGCGGATTATTTTACTTCTTAATCTGTGCGCTTGCGGGGCCGTCCACCGCAGCGCAGGCTTTGCGATTCTAGCGCTTGCCACCTTGTTAGCCGCCACCTTGTTAGCCGCCACCTAGATAGCCGACCTGGAAGCTCAAATGGGCGGCATTGAGTGTCTGCTCTTTCGCTTGAAACAGCCGAGTGAGGATTGATGCATGGGGTTGGCCATTGCACTGGTCTTTGATGGTGATTGAACACCGACTTGGTGCCACTAGAGGGCTTAGGTCATCCACAGCGTGAAACACCACCATCTCCAAATGTTTAAGCGGGCCGCAGTTTGCCTCCTGGATATAGTCCACCAGTTTTGCGAATTGTTTGTAAGACAAGGGTTCCGACTCGCCCATTACCACCAAAGCCGCATCGTTATTGTGCTGGGCGACCACACTTAGCCAGTCGCCTTCAGGTGTATCGCTC
>JAHQVY010000223.1 GCA_019634095.1 Cellvibrionaceae bacterium | reverse complement strand
CTTACCGATATTCAGCTAGCCTACGACTGGGTGCCGGCGGCGATGCTCGACAAAACCCAGCGAGAATTGTTGAGCCCGGGTTGCCATGGCACCTACTTCGATCCCACGGGGCGATTCGCGGAGCAGCTCGCCAACGGGGTCAATCCCGACCAGCTTCCACTGCTAGTCGAGGCGGATGAATCTGTGGTCGACCAGGGCGACACGGCAGAACTCAGCGGCAATGTGAAAGTCACTCAAGGGGCCCGCCTGATCGGGGCCGACGTTATGCGCTACGACCTGGACAAGCAAGTGGCCAGTTTGCTCAATAGCGTGACCATTCGAAACCCGGGTTTGTTAATCCGCGGCAGTCGCGCCGAAGTGAGCACCACCGAGTATTCAGCCTTCTTTGAAGATGCGATGTTCGTGCTGCACGAAGCGGGCCTGCGCGGTGGCGCCGACAAAATTCGTCAAACATCGCCGACCAGCATCGAACTGCGCGGCGGCACGTTTACCAGCTGCGAACCCGGCGATAACTCGTGGATGCTACAGGGGGAAAAATTCGCCATCGACACGGCATCGAATAAAGGGGAAGCCCGCAACGTGCAGCTGAAAATCGGTCGGGTACCGGTATTTTATTTCCCCTACCTCAGCTTCCCAGTGGGCGACGAACGGCAATCGGGGTTTCTCTTCCCTTCGCTGAGCTATAGCGATACGGCCGGCTTGGATTTCGCGCAACCCTATTACCTAAATTTGGCACCCAACTACGATCTAACCGTGATCCCACGCTATATCAGTAAGCGCGGGGCAATGCTGGAATTAGAGGCTAGGCATCTAGCCCGCAGCTTCAGTACCCTTACCGATGTGGCCGTTTTACCCAATGACCGCGGCGGCCTCGACCCCGATGTAGAACGCCTGATTAACGATGGTACGCTCACCGAAGAACAGGCCTTGCCCTACAAAGGCGAAAGCCGCTGGCTGGGCCATTTAAGCCAGGTGGGCGGTACCAGCGATAGCGCGTGGCAAACCCTTATTGACTATACCGAAGTGAGTGACCCGGATTACTTCCGCGACTTGGGTACCACCTCGTTTACTGCGCAGAGCAATACCTACTTGTCGCAATCCTTGTTTGCCGGCTACCAATATAAGAATTGGCGGCTCTCCGCTCTGGCCCAAGATTACCAAGTACTGCTCTACGACGTCGACGACCCCTACCGCCGCGCCCCACAAATCAACCTCAATGGGGGCTATCAAGCGGGCAATTTTGGCCTCAAAATGTCCCACGATCTGACTCGCTTTGACCACGCCGACGACCAGTGGCGCAATGGCGATACGATTATTAAAGGGGCTCGACTCACCACAGATTATCGAGTGAATTGGGTCAACCGTCGCTCCTGGGGTTTCTTTGTACCGGAAGTGGGTTATCAAACCCTGAGCTATCAACTCGATGAAGACACTATCTCCGAGGATGCCGATTCCGCGCCAACTCTCGCCGCGGGCCAGGGCAGCATCGATATGGGGCTGATTTTCGACAACACGGGGGGGCGTTTGCTGCAAACTGTAGAGCCGCGCCTCTACTACCTGTATCGTGACTTTGCCGATCATTCGGAGCTGTTCAACCTCACGGAAGATGGCCAGTTTGTCAATTTCGACACCAGCGAACGCACTTTTTCCTACTCACAATTATACCGAGACTCGCGCTTCGCCGGCCACGATCGCCTCGATGATGCCAACCGGCTAACTATCGGTCTCACCTCACGCTGGTACAGCAATGAGTCTGGACGAGAGGTTTTCACTGCGAGTGCCGGGCAAATTTTCTACTATGACGACCGTCGCGTGGGCATCGCTGCCGAGGTCGACACTGAAGACTATTCGGAACTCGCCGCCGATATCCGCTTCTCACTCGGTGAGCAAACCAGCATCTTCGCCTCGGCTATTTACGACGAAGAGAACCGAGAGTTTATTCGCGGCTCTGGGGGCATAAACTTCGCTACCGAAAATTATCGCAACATGGCTAACCTGGCATACACCTATGTCAAAGATCGGGGGCAAGTAACCACCAATCGCGGCGACGTTGACCAAGCCGATCTATCTTTTCTCACGCCACTGAGCAAGCAGTGGTATCTTATGGGCCGCGGTAATTATGACTTTACCAATAAACAGGAACTTGAGACCTTTCTCGGTTTCGAATACAACAACTGCTGTTACCGTTTGCGGTTCTTGGCGCGGCGTTGGCTCGATAGTAATATTGCCAACTTGCTCGACAATGAAGACGCACTCTACGACTCCGGGGTATTCTTTGAAGTTCAACTGAAAGGGCTTGGCAGTTCGGGTGCCCAAGTCGATTCGATTTTGAGCGATAGTATTATTGGTTATCGTGAACGAGAAAAATTGCTTAACTAGCGGATTAATTATGACAACACGAAAAAGTATCTTGCGATCCGCACTGAGCGGTGCGGTTGTTAGCGCTTTAATAACCGTTTCATCCACTTTCGCGGCGCCGCAACTGGTCGACCGCATCGCCGCGGTGGTAGACAAAGACATCATCGCCGTCAGCTCCCTCGAAAAACGCGTTGCTGAAATTGCTCTGCGCGCCCAAGAGAAAAACATGCAGCTGCCCCCGGAGGACGTTCTGCGCAAGCAGGTGCTCGATCAACTTGTTAACGAAACCCTGCAGCTCACCATGGCCAAGCGCTACAGTATCAACATTCCCGATGTAGAGCTAAACGCCGCCATTTCGCAAATAGCCGCGCAAAACCGAATGAGCCCAGAACAGCTGGTCAACAAGCTCGCCTTAGAAGGTAAAACCATCGAGCAATTTGTTGGATCCATTCGTAACGAAATGATGATGCATCGAGTATCGCAAGGGGTTGTCCGCTCACGTATTCGGGTATCGGAGCAGGAAATAGACAACTTTTTGCGCTCCGCCCAAGCGCAGTTTTGGATTTCCCCCGACTTCCGCTTGGGGCACATTCTAATCGGTCTGCCCCAATCCCCCTCTCCCGAGCAAATTGTTGCTGCCGAAGCTAAGGCCAACGGCATCTACGAAAAGCTTCAGGCCGGGGAACGCTTTGACGAATTAGCGGTTGCCGAATCTTCCGGGGGCGCGGCGCTGCAGGGAGGCGATCTGGGCTTTCGCAAATCGTCTGAATTGCCCACACTGTTTGCCGAAATTGCGCCCACCTTAGAACTTGGCGAGGTGGCTGCGCCGGCTCGCAGTCAAGCCGGTTTCCATATTCTGAAATTGATTGACAAAAAAGGCGAAACCAAACAAATCGTGTCCCAAGTGAAAGCCCGCCATATTCTATTGAAGACCTCGACAATTTTAACCGACACCAAAGCGGAGCAAAACCTGGCTTCCATCCGACAAGATATTATCGATGGTAAAGTCGAATTTGCCTCCATGGCCAAAGAACATTCAGAAGATATTGGCTCTAAGTTGTCCGGTGGCGATTTGGGTTGGACCGAGCCCGGCGCTTTCGTACCCAACTTTCGCGACATGCTGCAACAACTGCCCATCGGCCAGTTGAGCGAACCCTTCAAAAGCCAGTTTGGCTGGCACGTCGTGGAGGTACTCGATCGCCGCAATGAAGATATGACTGAAGAAGCCATTCGCCGCAAAGCGAGAGAGTTACTCACCAGCCGACGCATGGAAGACGAAACTCAGGTATGGCTGCAAGAGTTGCGAGACGACGCCTTTATCGAAATTAAAATCTAAGCCATGAAACCCTGCTTGCGTATTGCTCTCACTCCCGGCGAACCGGCGGGTGTGGGCCCCGATCTAAGTGTTGCAATTGCGCAACAAGCCCGAAATTACGAATTGGTTTGCATTGGCAGCGGCGAGTTACTGGCGCAAAGAGCTCATCAACTGGGCTTGCCGCTTAAACTCAGAGCCTACGATGCCGAACAACCCGCGCGAAGCAGTGCCGCAGGAGAAATGAGCCTCATCGACATTCCTTTGCGCCAACCCGCAATACCCGGCCGACTCGATACCGCGAACGCGCACTATGTGCTCGACACCCTGAGCCGCGCCGCAGATCTGTGTATGGGCGGTGCCGTAGCCGCAGTCACCACCGGTCCGGTGCAAAAAAGCGTGATTAATGACGCCGGCATTCCCTTTTCGGGTCATACGGAATTTTTCGCCGAACAAAGCCGTAGCGCTCGCGTCGTGATGATGCTCGCCACTGAGGGATTGCGAGTCGCTTTAGTCACTACTCACATTCCGCTGAGTGAGGTAGCCAAAGCGGTGACCGCCGAAGGCGTGCGACAGGTCATCGCGATTTTACAAGGCGACTTGCAACGCAAATTCGGTATAGCAAAGCCGCGCATACTGGTTTGCGGCCTCAACCCCCACGCCGGCGAAGGCGGCCATCTCGGCCGAGAAGAAATAGAGGTGATATCACCCGCCTTAAATGCCTTGCGCAGCGAAGGTTTCGATGTACACGGCCCTCTGCCTGCAGACACCTTGTTCACAGACCACCACTTGCAGCATTGTGATGCGGTGGTGGCCATGTACCACGATCAGGGCCTGCCAGTGTTAAAAAACCAGGGCTTCGGCAAAGCGGTCAATATTACTCTTGGCCTGCCATTTATACGCACGTCTGTCGACCATGGTACAGCCCTCAATTTGGCGGGCTCGGGCCAGGCCAATCAGGGCAGCCTGCAGCTGGCATTGACCTACGCCCAGCAAATGGCTGCCGCAAGCTTGATCAAACTATGAAACAAGCCCCGCATTCGCACCGGGCGCGCAAACGCTTCGGACAAAACTTCCTGGTCGACCCTCACGTGATACGTCAGATTGCGCTGGCCATTCGGCCAGCGGCCTCGGAGCATGTGGTGGAAATTGGCCCGGGTCAGGGAGCGATTACCGCCCTGTTAATTGATCAGTGCAAACGCCTGGATGTGGTTGAGCTAGACCGAGACCTGGTCCCCGGCCTGCTCGCACAATTCACTAAGTACCCCGGTTTCCAACTTCATCAAGGCGATGCCCTAAAATTCCCCTTTGCCGATTTGTGCAGGGAAGGCCTGCCATTGCGTATCGTAGGAAATTTACCCTACAACATTTCTACTCCGCTGATTTTTTATTTGCTGACCTTTAAAGCCTCCATAAAAGACATGCACTTCATGCTACAAAAAGAAGTGGTACAGCGATTGTGCGCACATCCAGGAGAAAAACATTACGGTAAACTAAGCGTAATGACTCAGTATTACTGTGCCGTGGAGGAACTTTTTGACGTAGCTCCAGGGGCTTTTCGCCCAGTACCAAAGGTTGACTCTGCAATCGTGTATCTGCGACCCCACAGGCAACCGCCGCATATTGCCAACAACGTCGAAAAACTCGAATTTTTAGTGAAGCAAGCCTTCCAATTCAGGCGGAAAACCTTGCGAAATTGCCTTAGAAACATGCAAAGTGATGTACCAATAGACGAGCTGGAATGGGATCTACAGCTAAGGGCTGAGAACTTGAGCGTGCAAGACTATGTGGATATGAGTAATCAATTGTGGCTTTAGCAGCGAGTGGTATCAATGAAAAGTGAAAACATCAAAATAACAGTCAACACTGCATTTGTTGAAGAGCAATCCGACCCCGTCGAAAACAAGTACGTATACGCCTATCACATCAGTATCGCAAATACGGGTGAAAAACCAGCGAAACTCATTAGCCGCTACTGGCATATTACCGATGAGCTCAATGAGGTGCAGGAAGTACTCGGTGAGGGCGTAGTGGGAGTGCAACCCTATCTGGGCCCCGGTGAGAGCTATTCCTACACCAGCGGCGTAGTATTGAAAACCAGCACCGGCCTAATGACGGGACACTACGTTATGAAGGCAGAAACCGGCGAGAAATTTAAAGCGCCCATCCCCACTTTTGCCCTGGTACAACCTCAGGCTGTCCATTAAACTCCCGGTTTAGGCACCAAAATGGGTGCGCCAACTGCTTGCAGGTGCGCACCCACAAAACGCACCAATTCTAAACACTATACCCGCTAACCCGCCCCACAATAGCACTTTCAAACACGCGATCATACGGACTCACGGCAATATGTCGACTTACGCCATCGGAGATATTCAGGGCTGCTTCAACTCCTTACGACAGCTGCTCCATAACATTGATTTTTCCCAACAGCGCGATCAACTCTGGTTGTTGGGCGATTTGGTGAATCGCGGCCCGAATAATCTGGATACACTGCGTTTTGCTAAAAGCCTGGGAGATGCCGCCGTCGTGGTGCTGGGCAACCACGACCTGCATTTATTAGCGATTGCTGCCGGCGTAAAAAAGGCCAACAAAAAAGATACCTTAGACGATATCCTCAGCGCCCCCGATCGCGATGAGCTGCTCATGTGGCTGCGACAGCAAAAACTGCTGCACTACAGTAAAAAGCTGAGAACCGTTGCGGTTCATGCCGGTATCCCGCCAGTTTGGTCATTGAAAACCGCGCGACATCTGGCAATGGAGGTAGAAGTAGCGCTTCGAAGCTACAACTACGAGGGCTTCCTAAAGCATATGTATGGCAATACGCCCGCCACCTGGCGAAGCAATCTCAAAGGCGACGACCGCCTGCGCTTAATTACTAACTATTTCACCCGCATGCGATTTTGCGACCGCAATGGAAAATTGGAATTGAGCACCAAAACCGGGCCGGCGCAGCCGCCGATGGGCTTTGCACCTTGGTTCAGCCACCCCAATCCCGGCATGGCCGATGCGCGTATCGTATTCGGTCACTGGGCAGCCTTAGACGGCAATACCGGCACACAAGGGGCGATAGGGTTGGATACCGGCTGTGTATGGGGCAACAAACTCACCGCCCTATGCTTGGAGAGCGGCGAACACTTTAGCGTTGGCTGCTAGTTTTGGTAGCCCCTGGGGTTGTTGGACTGCCAGCGCCAGGCATCTTCAACCATTCGCTGAATATCAAACTCTGCCTGCCAGCCCAATACCGCCTTGGCCAGCGAAGGATCAGCGTAGCACTCGGCAATATCGCCCTGTCGACGCGGGGCAATGCTGTAAGGCACGTTTTTACCGCTAACGTTTTCAAAGGCCTTGATAATTTCCAACACGCTGTTGCCCTTCCCAGTACCCAAGTTAAAGGTGTAGCACTCGGCTTCGCTCTGCATCAGCATGTTCAGCGCTCTAACATGCCCCCTCGCTAGGTCCACCACGTGAATGTAGTCGCGCACCCCGGTGCCATCGCAGGTTTCATAGTCGTCACCAAAAACACTCAGGCGCTCTAATTTACCAACGGCCACCTGAGCAACATAAGGCAACAAATTATTGGGGATACCTTTGGGGTCTTCGCCGATCCTGCCACTTTGATGTGCGCCGATCGGATTAAAATACCTTAACAAAGCAAGTTTCCAGGGCGATTCAGCGGTTTTAGCTAGATCGCGCAGAATTTCTTCCACCATCAGCTTAGATCGACCATAAGGGTTGGTGGCGCTGGTGGGAAAAGACTCGGTAATCGGCACACTTTTGGGGTCTCCGTAGACCGTAGCCGAGGAACTAAACAACAAACGGTGTACGCCAAACGCCCGCATTACCTCACACAGAGTGACCGTGCCAGCAACATTGTTATGGTAGTAAGCTAGCGGAATTTGGTTAGATTCCCCCACAGCCTTAAGACCGGCGAAGTGGATAACGCCTTCGAATTGAAACTCCTTAAAAATCGCCTGCAGCGCCGCTTTGTCGGTAACATCCGCTTCGCGCAATACCACCTCCTTGCCTGAAATTTCGCTCACTCTGCGCAAAGATTCAGCACTGCTATTGCAGAAATTGTCGACAACAACGATATCGTAACCTGAACTGATTAATTCGACACAGGTGTGACTACCTATATAGCCTGCTCCACCGGTAACTAAAACCGTCATACAAATTATCCTTGATAACTGAGAAGATAAACGAATGAAAAATGATCCTGGCCCGAGACCAAGGCCGCCATTTTATAGGAGAAATAGGCATGTAATTCACCTATATTGACGCATTTCGCTAAAAAACTGGTGTTTTCACTGCAAAGCACCGCGCAACTTACCGGCCCTTTTTAAAGAGTATAGAAGGTGGTTATGCCCCAGCACACTCGCTTTTTTACACCCAATAAAGTATGCGAAGTTAAGCGACATCCACAGCTATTAGTATCAGCTGTTTTCACGGTACGGTCTAATAAACCTCTAATAAACCAAAGTATTCCCACGATATTTTCACAATTAAATGGCATTAATCACCGAATAATGAGTCAAAATAGTAAATTGGGCCGGTATTTTTCGCTCGCGCGATAACAAACGCGCAACCTATCTCGAACATAACGCTATGCTGCTAGATTGTTATCGCCATATGTCGACTCGAGCAAATACATCATCACGCTCCGTTTATTTCGTTATTTGTAATCTGCGCATAAGCCGGGTTTATTAGAAACCAAGGCGGAGGGTAATCTCTTAGGGGGTTTAACTCAGTACTTACAACGCCAGGCAAGCAAATTGACAACTTTAATGTGTATGCAATATCGCGACAATGAGCCGCACCAGCCATTTATACGCAAGGTAGATTGCCCAACTGTATGGTTAACATCGATACAAACCCGCTTGGCAAAAGGCGCCGAAATCAATAAGCGGCCCAGTTTTTGAATAGCAGAAATTACCACTAGTAATTTTGCCGACAGAGGAGCACCCGACAAGAATTGCTCGTCTAAAAAGCATCAAAGGTCTATTCTTATTGAAGAATCTACGCTTTTATTTTTAGAAGACATAGAATAAGGTAATAACAAGGCAAGATTTAAACGTAGAATCATTTCTTGTTGGCGGAATTACTTATCACTACAACTGCAGGCCTGAAGGTAGGAGGAATCTCCACATGACGATTTTTAGTCATTATCGAGAACGTTACGAAACAACTCAACAAGAAGAACTCAGCATTCAGGAATACTTAGAATTATGTAAGAGTGACGCCTCGGTTTATGCCACCGCGGCGGAAAGGATGTTATCGGCAATCGGCGAACCTGAACTGGTTGATACATCCAAAGACCCAAGGTTGAGTCGTATTTTTTCAAACAAAGTCATTAAGCGTTACAAAGCCTTTGAAGAATTCTACGGCATGGAAGAAGCAATAAGCCAAATCGTGTCGTTTTTTAAACACGGTGCTCAAGGTTTGGAAGAAAAGAAGCAAATCTTGTATTTGCTGGGTCCGGTGGGTGGCGGCAAAAGCTCCTTAGCCGAAAAGCTGAAGTCGCTAATTGAGAAAAAGCCAATTTATTGTTTGAAAGATTCTCCAGTGTTCGAGTCGCCACTGGGTTTATTTGATCCCGACGAGGACGCTCATATCCTCGAAGAAGATTACGGTATTCCGCGCCGCTACGTTAAGTCAATAATGTCCCCCTGGGCAGTTAAACGCCTGCATGAATATGGCGGGGACATCAGCAAATTCAAAGTTATTAAACTCTACCCGTCCATTCTCGATCAAATCGCCGTGTCGAAAACGGAGCCCGGCGATGAAAACAACCAAGACATCTCATCTCTTGTCGGTAAGGTCGACATCCGCAAACTGGAAGACTTCCCACAAAATGACCCCGACGCCTACAGTTTCTCGGGTGGCCTATGTCGCGCCAACCAGGGCCTGATGGAATTCGTCGAGATGTTTAAAGCACCCATCAAAGTGTTGCACCCCCTGTTGACTGCCACCCAAGAGGGCAATTACAACAGCACCGAGGGTTTGGGAGCAATACCTTTCGACGGCATTGTTCTCGCCCACTCCAACGAAGCGGAGTGGCAAAGTTTTAAGAACAACAAGAACAACGAAGCGTTTATCGACCGGGTATACATCGTCAAGGTACCCTACTGCTTGCGTCTGTCAGAAGAGATTAAGATCTACGAAAAACTGTTGCAAAACAGCTCTCTATTCGAAGCGCCCTGCGCACCCGACACACTAAAAATGCTGGCCCAGTTTAGCGTGCTGTCGCGCATGAAATACCCAGAAAATTCTTCGGTGTTTTCGAAGATGCGCATTTATGATGGACAAAACCTAAAAGATACCGACCCCAAAGCCAAATCCCTACAAGAATACAAAGACATCGCCGGGGTGGATGAGGGTATGAACGGTTTATCCACCCGTTTCGCTTTTAAAATTCTGTCGAAAGTATTCAACTTCGACCCTACCGAGATTTCAGCCAACCCGGTGCATCTGCTGTATGTACTTGAGCAGCAAATTGAACAGGAACAATATGCTGAAGAAGTCCGCGACCGCTATCTGTCGTTTTTGAAGGAATATCTGGCACCGCGTTATGTCGAGTTTATCGGCAAGGAAATACAAACGGCCTACCTCGAATCCTACGCCGAATACGGTCAAAATATATTTGATCGCTATGTAACCTATGCCGATTTCTGGATTCAGGATCAGGAGTACCGCGATCCAGAAACTGGGGAGATACTCAACCGCGGAGCACTCAATGAAGAGCTGGAAAAAATTGAAAAGCCTGCAGGTATAAGCAATCCCAAGGACTTTCGCAACGAGGTAGTCAATTTCGTTTTGCGAGCTCGGGCAAACAATGCGGGCAGAAACCCAATGTGGAGCAGCTATGAAAAGTTGCGCTCAGTTATCGAGAAGAAAATGTTTTCCAATACGGAAGACTTACTCCCAGTTATTTCTTTTAACACCAAATCATCTGCAGACGACAAGAAAAAACATGAAGATTTTGTCGATCGGATGGTCGACCGAGGCTATACAGAGAAGCAGGTACGACTGTTGTCGGAGTGGTATTTACGCGTGAGAAAGTCACAGTAATTGTAAATATTCCGATATTGGTTAAGATATAAAAAACGCCAACCAAGTGGCCAATGGGCTAGGTGGCGTTTTTCCCAATATAACCTAATGAGGTCGCTGGTGAGTTACATAATAGATCGTCGCTTGAATGCGAAAAAGAAAAGCACGGTGAATCGCCAACGCTTTTTACAACGTTATCGCGAGCATATCAAAAGGGCCGTCTCCGACGCCGTTGATAAGCGATCAATCACAGATATCGACAAGGGTGAGCAAATAAGCATTCCGAAACGCGATATCAACGAGCCGAGATTCCATCATGGTAGCGGGGGTATAAACACCCGAGTATTTCCCGGCAACGACCAATTCAACGCCGGTGATGAAATAGAGCGACCACCCTCCAATTCCGGCAACGGCGGCGCCGGACCTGGCGCCAGCGATAGCGGCGAGGGCATGGATGACTTTGTGTTTCAAATCAGCCAGGAAGAGTTCTTAAATTTTATGTTTGAAGACCTCGCCCTGCCCAATTTGGTGAAACGCCAGCTGGCGGGAAATGAGGAGTTCGAGTTGCGCCGTGCCGGCTTCAGTAACGAGGGTTCTCCGGGCAAAATTAACATTGTGCGTTCGCTGCGCTCGGCCAACTTGCGGCGAATTGCACTCACCTCAAAGAACAAACGGCGACTTAGAGAAATCGAAGAAGAGTTAGAAAAAGAGCTAGATATGCCCGGCTCACTCAGTGCGGAGCAAATTCGCGCTCTAAATGAAGAAGCGACCAAACTCGGCGCAAAAGTCAAACGGATTCCGTGGCTAGACGACTTCGACCTCAAGTATAACTTACACGTTAAGCACCCTATTCCCACGTCTAAAGCCGTGATGTTTTGCCTAATGGATGTGTCCGGCTCCATGGATCAATCCACCAAAGATGTCGCAAAACGCTTCTTTTTGTTACTTTACCTGTTCTTACAACGCAACTACGAGCGCACAGAAATTGTGTTTATCCGCCACCATACCAGTGCCAAAGAAGTGGATGAACAAGAATTTTTTTACAGCAGGGAAACAGGCGGTACCATTGTGTCTAGTGCTTTGAAGCTGATGAATGAAATTGTCGAAGAACGCTATCCAGCCACAGAATGGAACATCTATGGCGCACAGGCCTCCGACGGCGACAACTGGAACGACGATTCAGAGGTGTGCTACAGAATACTCAACGAGAGCTTGTTACCCAAGCTGCAGTACTTTTCTTATATCGAAATAACCTCACGAGCGCATCAAGCTTTGTGGGCATCCTACAAACGCATCGTCGAACAACACCCTTCAGTATTTGCGATGAAACAGCTGATCGATGCGCGTGATATCTACCCAGTGTTCCGAGAACTCTTCCAGAAAAAGGCAGCCTAGACGGTATGCAAAAAAATACTTCATCGAGGGAAACCTCAACAATCAAGCGTGGTAAGCCGATATCTACGGGCTCCGACTGGACCTTTGAGCTCGTCCAAGAATACGATCGCGCTATCGCTGAGATTGCCCAAGAATACGGGCTCGATACCTATCCGAACCAACTGGAAATTATCAGCTCAGAGCAAATGATGGATGCCTATGCCTCTGTGGGTATGCCTATCGGCTATAACCACTGGTCCTACGGCAAGCAATTTTTGAGTGTCGAGCAGTCGTACAAGCGTGGCCAAATGGGTTTGGCTTATGAGATCGTGATTAACTCCAATCCCTGCATTGCGTATTTGATGGAAGAAAATACCATGATGATGCAGGCCTTGGTGATCGCCCACGCCTGTTACGGACACAACTCCTTCTTTAAGGGTAATTATTTATTCACCAGCTGGACCGACGCCACGTCAATCATCGACTACTTGGTGTTCGCGAAAAACTATATTTCCAGCTGCGAAGAGAAACACGGTATCGCCGCTGTCGAATCGGTGATCGACTCCTGCCACGCAATCATGAATTATGGCGTGGATCGCTACAAGCGCCCTTACCCACTGTCTACCCACGAGGAAAGTGAACGCCAAAAAGAGCGTGAAGAGTACCTGCAAAAACAGGTTAACGACTTATGGCGCACTATTCCCAGCAATGAAGATCACCATTCGAAGAAAAAAGAAAAACATTTCCCTGAAGAACCGCAAGAAAACCTGTTGTATTTCTTTGAAAAAAATGCGCCTCTGCTAGAACCCTGGCAAAGAGAAGTGGTGCGTATCGTTAGAAAAATTGCCCAGTATTTTTATCCGCAGCGCCAAACGCAGGTGATGAATGAAGGCTGGGCTTGTTTTTGGCATCACTTTATAATTAATACAATGTACGACCGAGGATTGGTCACCGACGGCTTTATGCTGGAATTTATGCAATCGCACTCGAGCGTTATCTACCAACCCGGTTACAACAGCCAACACTTTTCCGGCATCAACCCCTATACATTGGGTTTTCATATGATGACCGATATCAAGCGTATCTGTGAAAAGCCAACCGAAGAAGACCGCGCTTGGTTCCCCGATTTCGCCGGCAGCAATTGGCGGGAAACCCTCGAATTTGCAATGCGTAATTTTAAAGACGAAAGCTTTATTTTGCAGTTTTTGTCGCCGCACCTAATGCGCGAGCTGAAATTGTTTTCTATTCTCGACAACGACGATTACGAGAATTTACATGTCAAGGCAATACACGATGAATCCGGCTATCGCGCAGTGAAAGAATGCTTATCGGCGCAATACAATATCGGTAACCACGAACCCAATATTCAAGTGTATAACGTGGACATTAGAGGTGACCGATCCCTCACATTGCGCCACTATCGCCACAACCGCAAGCCACTGTCAGACGATACCAGCGAAGTATTAAAGCATATCCATCGCTTGTGGGGCTTCGATGTTCACCTCCACTCCGTAGAAGGCGACGAAATTAAACAGACCTTTCACGTGCCGCCCAAACCCGATCTCGAATAAGCCAAGAGCTGTCCACAATTTACACCGGCTCTCCAACCCTGCGCACCACTCCCTAACAGCCATTGTTGGGCAGTGGTGCAGAACGGCAATACATTCATACATTGGGTACTCGTTTTTTTTACTTCGCGACATTATGATTCACGCAGGGACTGCGGGCGTCTGTGCGCCCTTCCCATGCCCTTATCAATTATCCTAAATTAATCAGTTGCATCTACTGCGGACGCCCAATGAACTGAAATTAAAGTGTTTTTTCAATTTTGCGGCTGCACCCGTAGAGTGACTACGAATTTGTCGCAAAAGTTAAAAAATTCACTCTAATTTCAGCCCCTTGAACGCCCTCGCTACGATCCAACTGATTTATTTAGGATGATGCAGCATTTGACTGT
>JAHQVY010000222.1 GCA_019634095.1 Cellvibrionaceae bacterium | reverse complement strand
TGATAAAGTTGGCGGGGTGGACCGGGTCGGGGGCCAAGTCTTCGTCTTTGTCGACAAAAGCACCGTTGGCGGCGGCTTCTCGCATGCGCCGGGTGCTGCGGTTGTTAGACTCATTCTCGCCCAGAGCTGCATACACGTAGTAGCTGATAATCTCCTGATGGCCTTCCATACCGGGCTCGGTGCGGCAATCTTGATTGCGCAGCATTAAGGCCAGGTCATCGAGCTTATCTTGGGGGCCGAAATTGCCGGAACCGTCATCGATCAGCGGCGGGTGACCCGATCCGTCAAAATCTCTGTAGGGTTCACCGTCGTTAAAGTGCAGTACAAAAGATTTGGCGCAGGGCAGCACACTGCCAAACTCTTCGTAGTAGAAGGGGTCCCAGTCGTTGTTAACTTCGTAAGAATTGCGGGCTTTGGGCTGACCGTCGGCAGCGACACCTGAGATGCCTTCTTTGCCGTTGTCGTACCACTGGGTGTGCCCGCGGTTGAAATTTATTTGGCCAAAATAGCCTTTAATATCGAACAGGGTTTCCGCGATGGGGGTGCTACCCCAAATTAAGGGGTGGTCTTCTATCACGTTAACGATGTTTGAAAGTGGCGATTTAACGTGGGTGTCGTAGCAGATATCGAAATTGTCTTGGTCTACCACCGCCTTGGAAATATCGGGATAGCAGGGCCTAAACGTACCGCTGTGTACCGTATTGCCGTTGTAGATCGAGGTTGGGCTTCTGTTGTGATTGTAATTGTAAACCGCCAGACCAAAACGCATTGAACCGGCATTTTGCTGAACAACCCCAGTCGGTTCGCTGGTAACACCCACCTTTATTTTAAAACCGGAGACACTGTCTACTGCGAAATAGCCGACCACTTCGCTGGTGTGATCGGTTTCGTTATCGCTCGATTTCTCCTCTTCTATTTTGGTTTGAAAGCTGTTTCTGTCAACATTGTTATAGCGAGCATAGCCTGTATCTGAGCCGTCAAGGGTTTGCTGGGCGATGGAAAGAATGGGTTGGTCGGCAAACAAACCGCTGCTGGCATAATTCTGCGTGTGCCAGGCATGAGTCACAGTATTGCCGCTGCGGCCCGCCTCCAGCCCGACCCCTGCAACATCGGACCTGCCTGAAACCGGCTGAATGGCCACCCAGTTGACCCGCTCGGCGGCGGGGTGAGCCGAAGTGAAACTTTCCTCGTTCTGCAAGCCCAGTTTAAAATCGCCGTTGTTGATATCTTTCAAGCGCACGATCACCGGTCGTGGGCTATTCATGGATGCGACGCCGGCCAGTACGATTGGTTGGTAGCCGTTGTTGGTAATTGATTGTGTTTCTGTTGCGGGTGCAATGCTATTAACCGTGCGGAAGTTTGCACGAATTTCATAGTCGGTGCCATCCACTTTAATAATATTGACCGAGCTGGAAGACGCCGAGTCGGTGGCCTCGGCAACGATATAACTGACTCTTTCAGTGGTGTGATTAATGTCGCGATATTGCCATTCTTCCAAGCGCACTTCCCAGCTATTTGAGCTCGTGTTATACCGAACGCGTGTGTGGGTGGGGTCCGAGCCCTGGAAGGATAAACTGGACGCAACCACGATGGGGTTACTGTATGTATTCAGCAGGGGAATAGGATACCAGTCACTATTTACATCGAGATCTTCATCGTCGGCAACATTGCGATTGATGGACAGCTCGCCAACTTCAACACTTTCACTCAAGGCCACACGGCGCGAGCGCGTTGAGCCAGCCTCGGTAACGATAAAAGCGCCGTTGGCTATTTCGATAATACTGTCGTCGGCCAATGGGCTAACCGTGCTGCTCAAGCTGTAACGCTTGCGAAACACCCGGTCTTCCGGCTCGTTTTGGCCTTCGATAACCCACCAAGTGTCGCCGTCGATGGTTTCGCCACTGCGATCGCGCACTTTGCCGCCGACTAAGACTTTGCGCACCACATCCATACGGCGCATGGTTAACCAGTTAAGAAAGTTTCCGTTCCAAGCGCCGGTGGCGTCGGTGACGAAAAACGATTTGCCTGCACCGGTATCGTAGCGGTAGCTGCTATCGCTGTCGAAATAGCCAAAATAGCGTTTGTTGGGATCGAAATCTTCGTGGATGGTTGTAGCGTTACTCCAGCCTCCAGCAGCTGTATCGCGGTAGGCAACGGCTTTCATACTGCCTGAAATATCGAGGGCAATAACCACGTTGGGTTTGCCGACACTGGTGGCCACGAAGGGGGGCGCCGCAGTGTACTGGCTGCTATTGGGTGCTGCGTTCAGCGGGTTTGCCAGGGCTATGCTGCCCAGTATAAGCAGCGTGCTGTTGAGGATTTTCTGAATAGATCGTTTCATAGTGCCGCCTTATATTCACTGGCGGTTACCGCTGCCGCCTTAGCCGGGCCTTCGCCTTGACTGCGAATTTCGTAGAGAAGATGGACGCCACCGGAGCCGGCGCCTTTGCCGAGGCCTTCGTAAGCGGACAATTGATTTAACGCGCTTTTGCCTTTTTTTACGCCGTCGGCTTTCATAATGTTGATGTCGGCGGCAATGGTCTCGATGCTTTGCGAAGACAGGTTGAAAGACAGATCCACCGTGAGGGTTGAGGTATCGTAGAGATTTTCGCCGTTAGCCAGTGCGTCGGTCGAAGGGTCATAGGTACTGGGAATTGCCAAGCCGTTGATGTTAAGACCCTGCCAGCGCCGGTCGTAAACAAAGTGGGCTATCGCTTCTCCCGCCACCGTTCTACCGGTTTCAGAACCCTGGAAGGCGATGTCTTTGTAAGACTCGTTGGCGGAAATTTTGTAGTCGAGATTTGTGCCTTGCATGGAGGACACGGTGATCACACTGATGGCGAGAATAAACAGCAAGCCTGTGATAAGAATAAAGCCAGATTCCGACGATGCTCGCATGCTAACCTCGACTCATATTTCTTAGTTGAACAACGCGGGTAAACACTTTGCGCGAGTGCACCGCGACCTCATCTTCGGGGGTGTACTCATAGCCTCCTGCTAAGGTGTAGGTGTTGGTATCCACATTGGCTAGATTGCGATTGTCCGAGCGCACCACAATGCTGAAGCGCGCGCTTACCACCGTGTTCCAGTCGGCGACATTCTCGGCGGTAACGTAATTGTCGGCGACGTAATCCCCTCCCACAGAGTCCACTCCGTATGACAACTGAAATTGCTCGACACCCTCGGCGATGGCCTCGCTAATTAAATCGGTGCTTTCCAGGGTGTAACGCACCAGGGTATGCAAGCCGTCTTCGCAGTTACTGCCGTTAAGGCTGCTGCATGGGCGCACAAAATAGACTTCGCTTTTGTATTGATAGTTATAGGTACCAACACCATCAACACCACCGCCATAAGCGCTGTCGCCAATATCGGCTCCCATCAGCAATTCGGCACCCTGCGCGCCGGTTGTGCCAAATACCGAGCGGTAGTAAAGGGTTGCGTTGTCCACGCTGGCGATGGGCGTTGCGCCTTTGGCTGAGGCGTAGCGCAGCACAACGATATCGGTATTGTCTGTGTATTGGTCTGCGGGAATACAACCCGTTGGTAAATCAGTGATGGCAGCCACACTTGCTTTGCCTTCAAATCCTTGAATGTGGGTGGCGGTATCGAGCAGCCAGTTGCTGTTGCAACCGCCAATTCCGGTCACAGAAAGCGTGCCGACACTCTCCACTGTCTCCCCCTCAGTACCGCCGAAGTGACCTGCAGAGCGCAGCGCCTCGCTGAGGTCTTCGAGAGCGACCCGGGCATTTTCTTGCTGTGAAGAAAAACCACTAATGGTTTTGGTGGCGTTGCCATTGCTAATCACGACTTGAATCACGCCGTTTAACAGCACCACTCCAATTGCTAAGGCAACCAGTATTTCAAGCAGGGATATTCCCGACTGTTGGTTGTTATTCATGGTGTATTCCTCAGGGTTTGTAGGGCACAAAGCTCACACGGTGAGTTTTGGTATTGGAATCCTTACCTATACGTTCGGTCCAAGTGATGGAAATGGTAAACACGTTGTTGCCGGTGTTCTCCACGCTCAAGGTGGGCTCGGGCAATTCCCCGTTGAGAGATTGCATTACCGCGTAGGCATCGAATTGCGCTAGCTCAGCGGAGGTGCATGCGCCGCTGCAGAGGGGGTCGCTCTCCGTGCCATTGATGTTGTCGTAGAAGCCATCAAACACCGCCACGGGGTTGGCGCGCATTCGGTCGGCCATATCGTTGGCGGCATACATAGCAATATTGACTGAGTGAGAGTTTGTCAGCATCGCTAAACTTTTCATCTGCAATCCGGCAACACCTAAAACACCGGTGGCAAAAACAAAAATTGCAATCAACACTTCTATTAAAGAAAAGCCCTGGGACAGTTTCATTATTGCGCTGCTCCTAGCTGCAGATTAACGGGGTGCCACCCAGGCCTGCGTTAGACTCTCGGGCTCTGCCAGATGGCGTGATTATTAAAGCTTTAGCCTCGCTGACCCCACGGGGGTCGCACAGGGTAATTGCGCCGGTTGTCACAGAGTCGCCATCGGGTTGATAGCGGATCTTTGTGTCGACGTCGGCGGTACCAATAAGGCTGTAGCCGCTGTCCAGGCCTGCGCCCAATTGAAGTTGTTCTTCTGCGCTATCTTTGTTGTCGTTACCGTTTTCGTCGACGAACACTAGCCAGCCATCGCTCCAGGTGCTGCCATTACAGTTGCTGCCATTGCTGCTGGCGCAAATCACTGTCGGTAAACCGCGTTTAACGGCTTCGCTGCGGGTATAGGCGAGGGCATTTCGAAAGTCATTAAGACTGGCTTTGTGTTTGCGATCTTGGACAAAAGTTGAAAAAGACGGCGCCGCCATTGACGTTAATATGCCGACGATAGCCACAGTGACCAGGAGCTCCATCAGCGTAAAACCTAAGGAATTCTCAGCGTTAGAGTACATTTTCAAACCTTTAGTATTGTTTATTATTAATACTTTAGTTTATTTTAGTTCTCGGTTAATGCGAGGTTTTGTGGATGGCTGGTGCTTAAACTGGGATAAACTGGTGAACAAAGGTCGAGGCCCGGTTTTTTGGGGAATTCAGGCCTGCTGCGGTCGAACAGTTGTCGCAAACGGCGCTGCGTTAGCGAGGCGCGCTATTTCACAGCTCATTTAAATATCCGATACCCCGCTCTCGTTCATCATCACTACCCTGCCTATTCGCTTAATCCGCCGCGGGTACAGGGTGATATTCAAAGCCGGTTAGCAATGGGGTTGAGACTCGCTAAGTTCTACATGGGTGAAAACGCTGGATAGTGAATTCGGAGGAGCAGGCCGCCAAGGTCGCGAAAAACATTAAATAATTTAGAGGTCAGTTCAAGCTAAAAAATCGTGAGGCGTCACTGCAGGTGTTCAATGCGCAGAAATCTATGAGCTTTTTCATTTTTGCGGCTTCCCTTCTAGAACGACTGCTTGGATTCAATATCGAATTTGCCCCGATAAGCGAAAAATGTCCTCTGATTTTGGTGCCTTAGGCGCCCGCGCGACAATCCAACTGATTTATTTAGTTTAAGCGAATTCTCGAGACGCAGACTTAGAAGTTACTAGCGAAAAATTTGGTAAGGATCGTAACTGTTTTCAGGTATTGCCCGCTAACATCAAACAGGGAGGTGTGCCCAGAGAGCCAGTAAAAAATAATACTGTTGAATTAAAGAAGTCACGGTTGTTTAGGCGATACATTTTATGCGATGCCTCGAAAAAATGTTAATGGGATATATACCCAAAATACTTGAGATTTAGGTGTTAGGAGTGCGTCAATTTTTGTTCTTGGCAAGGCGCGACAACGCAGAATAGCCACTCTATTTAAGGCGGAGCAACACCGCCAAGGGCACTTAGGGGCGTGCTTATGAAGCCTAAATCTCAAGTGTTTTGGGTATATTAAAGTTACGACTCAAACGGTATGTTGTGAAAACACTAGGCCGGGGTGGCTGCTTACCAGGCAGCCGGAAACTCAAAGCGACGATATTCGCGAAACGCTTCGCTGCCATTAATTAAAAAAATGTCTTTTGAGCTGTGAGTTTAGACTTGCGCCCAGGAAGGGAAGGCCGCGTTTAACTATGGCTGGCGAAACCCTAAAAAAATAATTGGTAATTCAACTATTTAAAACGAGAGACGCGCAACTGTAGAAAACCTGTCATCTTATATTCATACGAGCGCTTTAGTCTTTCGGCAATTGGACAGGCAATGCTTTTGCGGCTCCTGTTATAGTAGGAAGGGTTAATGATAAATATCGAACAGGTAGTAGTTAATAAATTTCCCGGTTTCGCGTCGCAGCCGAAACTGATTAAACAGCCCACCGTATCGCTACTGAAGAGGCTGCTGCACCTCAGAGAAATCAATCAATTCTTACGTGATAAC
>JAHQVY010000221.1 GCA_019634095.1 Cellvibrionaceae bacterium | reverse complement strand
TCTATAGCGATTGCTAAGCGCTGCAAACTTTCGCGCAGTGCAATACAAGGCGACTTCCTACTGTTCAACGGCAGCGTATACACCAATAGAATTTCGAAGCGCTGTCAAAATATCGACTTAATCAGTTACTCCAATAGGCAAAATATTAGCCCCGAATTAGACAATAAAGAAAATAAGAAAATTGAAAATTTTATTAGAAAAATAAAACTACATTTAACCAGTCTCATTACCACCAAAGTCGAAATTGGCGATTTCGACATTATCTTTAGACAGAGATCTACTACCGCTGCGACGCTTTCTTTTTTAAACTTTATCTGCAACCAGAGTTCTAATATTTGCCATACTGCTGATGTCACCCTGCTTAGAAAACTACAGCTGTGTTATTGGAACGGCGTTATATGGGAACATCTTATTGGGCTTTCATGCATTGCATTAGTACAAAAGCCTTCCTCAACCAACAACCAAAAAAGACTCGAATTTCTACTGTCCGGGTTGGACCAAAAAGAACTGCTAAATCTCGACGACAAAGACGATTATTTCGTCGACTGGAAAAATGAAATAAATATTGCGATTAGACAACAGCGTTTTCAACTTCTCGCAAATTTTAGGCAGGAACTATCTTCATATAAATATAAAAAAACATTGATTGTATTATATGATCACAGCAGAACCGTAAGAACATTAATAAAAAAGTGTTTATCGGAACCCGACTTTGCAGATTTTGAAATCTTTATCTTAGTTGGCGAGGATCAAGGTATTAACTTCGGCTCAAAGCTTATAGACCACCAACTAAAAAATGAACAGTATGAAATGGAGAGCGATGACTTGGCATTATTGCGCAGAATCAGACGTGGTAAACTGCAAAATTTGGAAAACATAATGGCTCAATTCGACAATGTTATTTATGTACTCTCTGCCGAGGAGTGGAAGCAGACACTGAACCCCTATTTAAAATTTTGCAAAACCACCATTATTAATGAATACGACAACAAAATAAAATTTCTTCTGGTTTCGTTAAACCATAAAAGAAACTTATTTTGGATGATTAAAGATCTAAAACACAATAAAAAATTGCAATGCATTGCTCCAGGACTAAGAAACCGCTTGGAACACGCAGTTAAAATCTATCGGCGCGAACCGCACTCCTTAAACCATTGGAAACATACCAAGGTATTGTTACCGGATCCACTATAGCCAAGCCCAGTTGCGATTTCGCTGCTCGAGTGCCTACTCAGTAAACCCAACCGCAATCTATCACAATGTTTTAAGTTGCTGTTTTTGGCAAACTCATAATTGCGATGGCCGCAATAACAGAGCCAAAAGCCATGCAGACGGCCACAAAACTCAAGCTCATTCCCATTTGAAACAGAAAGCCCGCGATAACCGGCCCTAAAGCAGAACCACCGCGACCCACACCAATGACAAAACCCACCCCACCGGCACGAATCTCGGGCGGGAAATATTGCGTAAAAATAGAGTACATGCCAATGACTGCCGATGTGGTGAAAAATCCAGCAACCGCAGCCACAGTCGAGAGAGTGGCTATATCGGGCTGGCCGGAGCCAAACACCCAAACAAGCACGGCGGCGAGAAACATTGAGCAAACCACCAAGGTTTTTAAGCGTATTTTTTGCGTTAAAACGCCGAGAAAAATTGCACCGACAACGCCGCCGACATTCGCCCATACAAGCACACCACCGGCGCTAGACGGAGAATAGCCCATATCCACAACAATTTTAGGAATCCATTTCAGAATAAAATAGAAAGTCATGATATGAAAGAAATACGCAACACACAGCAATGGGGTGATTTGGATAAAGCGCGACGACAACAGCTCGGCAAAACCGGTTTTTACCTCCCCTTGCAATTTTAATTCAGGTAAAGCCTCCAGCACCTTAAAACCCATTCGCTGCAAGGTTTTATTAATTTTTTGCAAGGCATTTGCCGGGCGCTTACGGCATAAAAATGCCAGGGATTCGGGCAAGAAAAACCAAGCCAATGATATTGATAAAGCCGTAACAACGGAACCGAACACAAATACTGCACGCCATTCATAATGCTGAAGTAACACACTGGCTACCGAACCGCCCAGCACCGCGCCCATAGGATAACCCGCCCCCATAAGCGTAACGCAAAGATAGCGGTACCGCGCGTTGGAGTACTCGGCAACCATGGCGGTTGTAATAGCCAGCATGCCACCAATACCAATACCGGTGATAAAGCGAAAAGCCGATAACATTTCGATGCCCTTAGCCAGCGCCGCTAGGGCCATCCCAATGGCCATTATTACCAAGCAAGCCAGTGAAGTCGGTCGGCGACCCAGATCGTCGGCAATCCGCCCGACAAACACAGAGCCCAACGCCATGCCAAACAGCTCCATGGACAAAACAATACCTAGTGCACCGCGTTCTACCCCCCACTCACTGGCAATACCCGGAGCAGCAAAGCTAATGGCTAGTACATCAAAGCCATCTAGAGCGTAGAGAAAAATACACACTGCCACGGCAAGGATTTGAAAGCGACTCATGGGTGAGTCTTCAATAATTTTTCCCGGATCAGCGACCGTACTCATAATCAATTTCCTAATGCCTTGTGAGGCCAAAGTGGTTTTTCTAGTCAAACGTTACCCAGATAAAACCACTAAAAGCTGTACTCGACATTAAGGTAGTAAGTTCTCGGCCGGTTATAAACAATTTCCGCATACCCGGTTGCCGTGGCTAAAGAAGAGTTACCGGCAACGGGATAGGTTTCATCGGTAAGGTTTTCAATACCGGCAACAATTCGCCAATCCCCGCTATCATCCTCTAGTGTCAGTGCAAAACGCGCGGTTAACTGGCTATCTAGTTGCGCAATCTCGGGTGTATTGCCAGCATCAAAAAACTGGCTGCCTACATAATTGGCATCCAGGCGCGGAATCACAGACCAGTCGCCGACACCGAAAATATAGCTGACACCCACGTTCGCGGTGGCCTCCGGCGAATACGGTGTTGCATTGCCGCGCTGAACAGTCTGCGTCGCCACCACCTCGGTGACAACACCATCGACAACGGTACGTGTTGTAATGTCGACAGGCTCATCGATTGTGCCGTCGAGTAGGCCCAGACTACCCTCCACTATCCAACTCGCACTGGGCGTGTACGCAAATTCGAGTTCAACACCATCGATACCCGCCTCGCCCGCATTAAACAGTAAAGGAACAATGCCCACCCGATTGGTAATTTGCAGATCTTGGTAGCTGGTTGTAAATAATGCGCCATTCAATCTAAAACTGTCGCTTGGATCCCATTTAAAACCGAGCTCCCAAGTCTCCGCTGTCTCGGGAGCAAATGACGTCGGATTGCCTGGCCCGCTTTGAGTATCGCCTACTTCGCTATCGCTCAGCGGTTGCACCGCATTATACAGCGGGTTCCAACCACCGGATTTAAAGGCCTGCGAGAAACTGGCATACACCGAGGCGGTATCAAACTGATACGCCAGGTTGAGATGACCCGAAGTATCGTCGAATTCGATAACGTTATTTTCCAAAAGAACATACCGCGTCGCCGCAATAATGGGTTCATACACCTCCGTTATACCTTGGCCATTGGCATCTGGTGCCGGTGACAGCAGTGGCCCTGCACCGTCTTCAAGACCCGCTGGGGCTGAGCTGAATTGGTCGAGAAAAGCTTCTTTGGTTTCGTCGGTATAGCGAATTCCCGCGGTAAACTGCAAGCGCTCGGTAAGCTCGTAGGTGATTTGCCCAAAAATTGCCGAGCTCTCCGTTGTCAATATCGCATCATTAGAAACCGGGATAATGACACCCTCTGGCGGCGTAAAATTCACGCTGAGGTCTTCGTCTGCTTCGGTTTGAAAATAAAATAAACCCAATACCGATTTAAAGGCATCACCCTCAAAATTAATTTGAATCTCATGAGAACTTTGTTCACTATCACTGTTCATTGAGGTATGCAAAATGACGTAAGGGGTATTATCGGCGTCGCGGACACCGGTCCAATTTGTTTCGCGATACGAACCGATGTACTTCAGACTAAACTGATCGCTGAGATCGACGTTAGCAATGGCTGCAAAACCACTGTTTTCCAGTGTACTGCGGGGAATCACCGAGCCATTGTTAGCAAATTCGCCAGCTGAAAAGGTCGCGGAATTAACACAGTTCAGTCCATCCACAACCCCATCGGGAATAAAAGGCGGAGGGAAGCTCGCACCGGGGCAGCCAGCATTGGCGCTCAAAGCTGCGGGAAAGGCGGCGGTTTCTGAAATATCTGCAAATACATAAGGCACACCATTTTCATCCTCCTCGGTGTAATCAAACTTAAAGGTTAAATCAACCCTGTCGCTGGCTTGCCATAGGGCTTTTGCGGTAAGGGTATAAGTACTTTCATCTCCCAAATCGAGCCCCGAGCTGAGTTGTTCAACATAACCGTCACGCTCTCGCGCCCCGTAAGTAAATCGAGTTTTAAGGCTTTCGGAAATAGGCACATCGACAGCGGCATTGATTTCCATTAAACCTTGGTTGCCAGCGCCTAGTTTAATCGTACCGCCGAAGTCTTCCCCGGGCATACCGGTGGTAATAACAACCGCACCACCAATGGTATTGCGACCAAAAAGGGTTCCTTGAGGGCCGCGAACCACTTGAATATTGGCAATATCCCTAAAATCCATGGAACCGCCAACCGATGAACCCATATACACTTCATCGATATATAAACCTACACCAGGGTCGACGGAAGATGTTGCGTCGGTTTGACCGATACCGCGAATAAATACCTGGGACGCGGATGAATTCCCGGTCAAGGGCCCGTGGGAAGCAAATTGGATATTGGGGGCAACTTTATCGAGATCGTCGGTTCCAACGATTTGACGCCGCTGCAAAGCCTCGGCGCTGAGCGCAGTAATAGCCAAAGGGGTTTCCTGCAAATTCTCTTCGCGTTTTCTTGCAGTAACCACGACCTCTTCCAAATAGAAACCATCATCCTGTGCGATTGTCGCGGGCGCTGTAGCAGCTAACATAAAAGAACTCACAGCAGATACAGCGCTTGACAAGCTCGTAGCCTTAAATAGTAATGCCTTGTGTTGATTATTTTTCATAGCTTTTTCTCTATTATTTTAAGTATTCAGCTCTATGCCTAAAGCTGACCGGAAAAAACACGCTGTTCTTCCAGCAAAACGTAAACCTTTTTATTATTTAGCAGAAGCTTACGCCCCTTGGCGGTACTCCTAACACCTAAATCTCAAACGCTTTGGGTATATCTCCAACCGCTTGTCACCAGCACCTCCGCTAGTCGCAAAGTGAACCAGGGGGTATCCATTATCCTAAATTAATCAGTTGGATCTACTGCGGACGCCCAATGAACTGAAATTAAAGCGTTTTTTCAATTTTGTGGCTGCACCCATAGAGTGACTATGAATTTGCCACAAAAGTTAAAAAATT
>JAHQVY010000220.1 GCA_019634095.1 Cellvibrionaceae bacterium | reverse complement strand
TTCCAATCGTCGTTGGGGTCGGAACTGGCGATGGCGCAAGTTATACCTCCTTGGGCTGATACTGTGTGGCTGCGGGTGGGGAACACTTTAGTAATCACCGCGGTTTTGTAACCGGACTGAGCCATCTGCAGTGCGGCGCGCATACCGGCGCCGCCGCCGCCGACCACAATGCCGTCGAATGTTATAGTGCGAATATTACCCATAAATTAAAACCCCCAGAGAATTTCTACCGCCCACACTACAAACGCGAAAGCGACAACAACAAATAAGCCCAAAATGGACACCCGCAGCGCCACTGCACTGCCGCCGATCATGCGCGTCGTAATATAGTCGGTAAGCACCCCCCACAGGCCGATCCAAGAATGAGCAATAACTGACAACACACACAGAAGACTAAAGATTCTCATCCATGTTTGGCGGTGAAACTCTACCCAGGTGGCGTAGTCTAAGTTTGATTGCATTGCTATAAAAGCAACAATTAATACAGTGTAGGCGGCAAGCACAATAGCGGTGAAGCGCTGTACTAACCAGTCGTATAGACCACTGCGACCGAAACTCGTGACTGCTGTTACCATATCAAAACCCCCGCTAAAACAATTAAAACTGCAGCGCAGCCCAACATCACTTTTGCACCTAACTTGCCACCTTCCAAAGTTTCGCCAATGCCCATATCCATAATAAGGTGCCGGATGCCGGCCGCGAAGTGATAGGCAAGCGGGGCCAAAATTCCCAGCAAAATAAGCTTGGCCCAAACCTGATCGAGCAGCGATTTAAGCTCATTAAAGCTTTCCTCTGAAGCGAGGCTCATGTTAAACATGGCGAGGAGTATGAGCACTCCGAGGAGCAACACAACTCCTGAAACACGGTGCAGAATAGACACAATCGCCGTAATGGGAAAGCGAATGGTAGATAGTTCTAGATTAACGGGTCGATGATTTTTCACAATTAGTTAACACCTTGCAGTCCGAAGACGGTGGGCAAAATAAAGGCCAAGTTGCAGAATCTAGCGCGTTGCATTCTATCTCCGAGCGGGTCATAGTAAAGAGAGCCAGGATGCGGAGACTCGCAGCATTCGCGCCTTTGAATGGCATGAACGGCGCCAAAAATACCGCGCGAATTATAGTTTCGAGCATCTGAAATTACAAACTAACTTCAACACCTCCGGCAATGACTTCAGAACAAATGGATATAACCTAATTCCCTGCAAAGACCGATTCAACAAAACAAGATAGGGTTTGCATTAGTGAAGCGTACACAGTCAAGTTTTGGGGCATTTGTTAAACAGTAAAGCAGATATTTCAGATTCCAACTTGAATTCAAGTTCACTCTAGTGAGAGTTTGTATCTATAATTGGCTCACAATTTGGTGTCGACCGGGGTTTTGACTAACTATTCAGCTCGCCGATACTATCAACCATTGATCAATCAACGAAATAAGAGGCGTAAGACTGAGGACCACCCTCAGGTTCATGATTTTTCTGTGGGTGTATAATTTGCGCGGAGTAACATGCAAACACTGGGGCATCGCACTACGCCGTGTATTTCTGCGCAACGAAACCAAGCACCGCGGAAAATAACCAGTTTAGCTCCACCACTCCAACCTGCCTCGTCATTTCGCCCCACAGCGTGTAAAACTAGAGACGCAGCCGGGGCACGTCTATATTAACTTCAGTGCGCCTAACTCTGAGTTTAAGCGTAAAACTTGCTACAGGAGTCCGTAATGTCCGAAAAAAAAGCTATTTTAACCGTCGATGGCATGGAAAGCCCCCAAGAATTACCGGTCTACACCGGCAGTCTCGGCCCCGATGTCATCGACGTTCGCCAACTCACGTCGCGGGGGTACTTCACTTACGACCCTGGGTTTGTCTCCACGGCTTCTTGTGAATCTAAAATAACCTACATCGACGGAGGTAAAGGCGTTTTACTGCATCGCGGCTACCCCATCGAAGTTCTTGCAGAGAAGTCTGACTATTTGGAGTCCTGCTATTTGTTATTGCACGGCGAACTTCCATCACAAGGTCAATACCAAGAATTCGTTAACATTATTACTCACCATACCATGGTGCATGAGTCCATAGCGCGCTTCTTCCGCGGCTTCCATTACGACTCTCACCCTATGGCAATGATGTGCGGCATTGTCGGTGCACTATCTGCTTTCTACCACGACTCGCTCGATATTAATGATTCCGAGCACCGCGTCATCTCCGCCCACCGCCTGATTGCCAAAATGCCTACGCTGGCAGCAATGTGTTACAAGCACTCTAAAGGACAACCCTTTATGTATCCGAATAATAAGTTAAATTATTCGGAAAACTTTGTGCACATGATGTTTGGTACGCCCTGCAACGATCCCGATGTGAATCCAGTGATTGCACGCGCCATAGATCGCATTTTCTTGTTGCACGCCGACCACGAGCAAAATGCATCCACCTCCACTGTGCGACTGGCCGGCTCCTCAGGCGCCAATCCTTTCGCCTGCATTGCCGCGGGTATTGCGACACTCTGGGGCCCGGCACACGGTGGCGCGAATGAGGCGGTGCTGAATATGCTTGAGGAGATTGGCGACGAGAAAAACATCGATACCTATGTGGCTCGAGCCAAGGACAAAGACGACCCCTTCCGCCTAATGGGTTTTGGTCATCGCGTTTATAAAAACTTTGACCCGCGCGCCAAGGTAATGAAGCAAACATGCGACGAGGTATTGAACGCACTGGGCATTGAAAACGATCCACTGCTTAAAATAGCCAAGCGCTTGGAGAAAATCGCTCTGGAAGACGAATACTTTATCGCCAAGAAGCTCTACCCTAACGTAGATTTCTACTCCGGCATTATTATGAAGGCAATCGGGATCCCCAAAGATATGTTCACCGTAATGTTCGCCACCGGGCGCACCGTAGGCTGGATTGCACACTGGCACGAAATGATCACCGACGGTTTAAAAATTGGTCGGCCACGTCAACTGTATACCGGTGCTCCGGTTCGCGAATTTCCCGATCGCGCCACACGCCCCTCTCACAACCCCAGCTTCTAATTGCACCAAACATGGCGGGCAAAAGCGAGAAACACCTTGCTGTTTTTCGCTTTTGCCAGCCCTGATCGCTATTAATCTAGCTTGGGGACGCGCTCAATTCGCGAGCGCAACGCTTCCATACGTCGATTTAAATCGCGCCAACTCGGCAAACTGCCCTGGCTTCCCACCGCTAATTTTTTTTCGCGCGTTTTCGCCAACCAAATGCTATCGCCGTTAAAACTGTAGACCGGCACCAAGTCGTCGCGCTGCGACGCCGGCAGTATCGTCTTATTGATGTTATCCAGCACCAAGGGCTCCGCTGTGGCATCGGGGTAATAAACAAGCACCATATGGGCCTGGTTGTAAGTTAGAGACTTAACATAGGTAATGCGCAACTTTTCTTTGTCGATTTGTTTATGCGATAGCGTGAAGAATTTACCAACAGCAAAATCTTCGCAATCACCGCCATTGGAACCCAGCATTTCCACCGGTGTGGCCCAGTAATCTCGCTGCCCCCAATGCTGTTCATCGCTGATCCAGGGCACCTCATTGAAATAGTTATTGGCGTTTTCCAAACTAAACCGATCGCCGGTGTTGGCGTCACGGACCTCAGGCGCCCGCAGCTCAAACCATGCCTCTATTCGCTGACGCCCGGCTAAACCGTATTCCGCCTCCATGGCAGCATAGAAACGCTCCGACGGCGTCGTCGATGCGCCGCCAGCAGCAAGGTCGCAACTACGACAACAAAGAGCAACCATGCTAAATATAAGCTTTTTGCGCAATACACGGCCCCCTCGATAAATGATAGTCCCAGTATAGGCCAACGGGCTTGAAATACATTGCCAGCGCCCCAATAAACCGCAGCGCTCGAGCAGAATATCAGCGTCATAAACGTAATTGGTCTTTTTTAATTTATTCGCCTTAATGGCCTAAGGGGCTAAGGGTATAAATGGGTGAATCATGTTTAAGGCACACTGTGAATATTTAATATACCAGTGGAACACAATCTCTGTTGGTGACTATCTTGAACATGATGTATCCTCTCGCGCCTGCCAATTTTCCTGGTAGCATTCACTACCCGGTCGCGCCTTGGTTAAGTATGCATCACCGGCGGTCCAAAGCATCTTGAAATTGAAGGTTGCTTAAGACCTAGTGATTTTAAAAGGTGATGACAGCGAATAGCGTTTGTATATTTATTGCCGCCAAGGGAATCGTGGTAGTAAAAGAACAAAAGAATGAAAAGCTTCATTGCGCCCTTGTCACGCTTTCTGCGTTATTGCCCGAGCAAAAAGAAAGAATACTCCTGTCTTAAATCCTAACCCACAGGAATACGGGTAAAGCTTATAGGAAACTATTCACAGTGGGCTTGAAACACGAGGCATGAAACAGGAAATATCCTTTCTAAGTTGCTCTTTAGTAACACAACAAAACCATGTACTGCAAACCCGCAAACCCCAGCGAGGACTGCGATTCTAAATGCTTCCCCAGGGGGCACAGCCATTGCAGATTTCACGTGGAAACAAATTTGAGTATTTAGCGTCTAACCAACGCCTTCTAAGATGATAAAAATCGCAGCTATTGGTTTATCGGTTGTTAGACATGGCCGCGAACAGAAAACTTAAAATTGGGAGCCTTACATGATTCAGGTTGAACACTTAAGTCGGCGATACGGTGAGTTCACTGCCGTCGACAAAGTAAGCTTTAATATCGCATCTGGCGAAATTGTTGGTCTGCTCGGGCACAACGGTGCCGGCAAAACTACCATCATGAAAATGTTAACCGGGTTTCTAGAACCCAGCGGTGGAAAAATTACTATTGGCGGCTACTCCATTGCCAATTACGCCAACCAAGTACAGCAGCTTATCGGCTACCTGCCCGAAAACCTGCCCATCTATCCAGAAATGAATGTGATAGATTACTTGTTTTACTGTGCTAATGTACGCAATATCCCCAAACAGGAGTCCGACTCCAGGGTAAAAAGCGCCATAGAAAAAACCATGCTGCAAGAAAAAGCCTTTCAAGCAATTTCTACCTTATCTCGCGGCTTTAAACAGCGTGTCGGGGTGGCACAATCGCTTATTCACTCGCCCAAGCTGTTAATTCTCGATGAACCCACCAACGGTTTAGACCCCTATCAAACCACCCAAATGCGGGAATTAATAAAAGAACTCGCCAAGGATGCAACGGTTATTTTATCGACGCATATTATGCAAGAAGTCGATGCACTGTGCAGCCGCGTTTTGATTCTCGACAACGGCAAACTCTCTGTCGACGAAACCATGCAAGCGCTGCAAAAAAGCGAAACCTTCGAACTGCGGACAAACGCCCCTCGCGAATCGGTGAATAAAATTCTCGCGGCTCACAATGTAAATCCGTCACACTGCAGTGGCGAAGCGGATGATTTTCGTTATCTTATCCCGATTCCCGACAACGCCAAAGAGGACGAACTGGCTGCAAACCTAGTGGCACAACTCACCGCCGATAAGCATAAAGTCTTCTCTATGCACGCATTGCAAAGAGATTTAGAAACCGTGTTTCGCTCTGTGCATGAAAACGATGGCAGTAAGGAGATAAAAGATGTCGCCTAAATCGCAATCGCAATTTAATCAGCAATTGTCTATTGCTTACAAAGAGCTCAACCTATTCTTTGCCTCACCGATTGGCTACCTATTCCTAGCGGTATATGTATCAATTACGCTGTTTATCTTCTTTTGGGGCGAATCGTTTTTCGCTCGCAACATCGCCGATGTGCGCCCTATGTTTGAGTGGATGCCGCTGATTCTAATTTTCCTATGCTCGGCACTCACCATGCGTATGTGGAGTGAGGAAAGACGCAACGGCACGTTGGAACATGTTTTAACGCTGCCGGTAAATACTTGGCAATTCGTGGTCGGCAAATTTTCCGCCTGTCAATTAGTACTTATTCTCGCCCTGCTACTCACTTTGCCCCTGCCCCTAACCATCAGCATGATTGCAAATTTAGACTGGGGGCCCGTGATTAGCGGCTATATTGCCACCGTTACCCTCGGCGCGGCATATATTGCCATTGGCTTGTACGTTTCTTCGCGCAGCGACAATCAAATTGTTAGTCTTATTCTCACTTGCTTGCTGTG
>JAHQVY010000219.1 GCA_019634095.1 Cellvibrionaceae bacterium | reverse complement strand
CGAACTTGGTGAACCCCTTTTTCCTGCGCGTGATTGGCGGCATAGAGCAGGCGGCCCAGGAGGCGGGTTACACCGTGCTGCTGGGTGATACCCAAGGCAAACCGGAGCGAGAACACCAGTATGCGAGCATGGTTTTAACTGCGCGTGCCGACGGCTTAATTCAGCTAGATCACTCCTTTCCCTTTTCCCCCGAAGACGCTGAGCTGGGTGAGAAAGCGCCCATGGTAAGCGTGTGCGACCGCGTAGTGGGGCACAAATACCCCTTTATTGAACTGGATAACTTCGGCGCTTCCCGCGCTATGGCGCATTACCTAATGGCGCTGGGGCACCGCCGGATTGCTGTGATTGCCGGGCAGCGCAGCAGCCAAATTTATCGCGATCGTTGCGGCGGTTTGTTGAGAGCGCTGGAAGAGGAAGACATCACTTTCGACGATGAATGGTTAGTTGGGGATGCCTATTGCTACGCCAACGGTGAGGCGAGTATTCGGCAGTTAATGTCGCTGAGCCAGCCACCAACAGCGGTGGTGTGTTTTAACGATGATATCGCTATTGGCGCTATACGAGAGGCGAAGGCCCTGGGCTTAAGCGTGCCCGGCGATGTATCGATTACCGGCTTCGATAATATTCAGGTGTCGCCGTATATCGACCCGCCTTTAACCACTATCGACCAGCCTGCATTTGAAATGGGGCGCCGCTCGGTGGAGGTATTAATTAATGTGATAGAGGGGAATATACCCTCGCGTTTGCGAGAAATATTGCCCTACCAGCTGATTGTTCGCGGCAGTGCGGGCCCCGTGTGCCAGTAAAGCGCTGATGGCGTTTTACCGCGTATTTTAAAGTCTATCTTTTTCACTCGGTGCAACCCTCCCTAAATAACCCTCTTTAATTCTGGCTTTAACTGCCCGGTGAATAAATTAACCTGTGTATTTATTTTCCCTCGGGCCGGTGGTTTGAGCACCTTCCTGGTAAAGTTCGGTTGACTAATGCGCCGTGGATAGTTAGTCTGATGTTATCGATAACATCAATTTAGTGGCGATAATGGCTACATTGTGCGGTGTAGCTGTATCAACTGCGGTGTATAAAGTCTGGCTGCTAAGAATAAAATTTAAATAAAAACAGACATTTAGCAATTCTCCATTGTTGTAATGTTAACTGTTGTTACGAAACATGCTCGAGTGGAGTAATGTCATGGCGAGAAAGATTGACCGCGCAAGGCCTCGAAACACACCCAAATCAAACCTGCTTTGCCTAGGCCTGCTAGCTGTAATGGCGAATGCCAACGCCCAAGATGCGGCGCAGAACCAAGAACAATTGCCCGAAGCCGACCCCAAACAAAAAGCCGACCCCGAACAAAAAGCTGAACCCGAACAAAAAGCCGAATACGACGGCCAGATGGAAGAGGTGCTGGTGCAGGGAATTCGCGCAAGTATCGTTGAAAGCCTTACCGAAAAGCGCAATGCCAACGCGGTGGTGGATGCCATTACAGCGGAGGATGTGGGTAAATTCCCCGATAAAAACGTCGCCGACTCTTTACAGCGAGTGCCCGGTGTCGTGATTGCGCGCGATGGTGGTGAGGGGGCAACGGTCAGTATTCGCGGTTTATCTTCCGATTTAACCTTCACGCAATTAAACGGAAATTTCGTTGCTTCTGCGGGCGGTGAATCGCCACGCTCTCCCAACGCGGGCGACCCTTCGCGCTCTTTTAGTTATAACTTATTGCCGTCCTCCATGATTCAAAAAGTGGAAGTGTTTAAATCGTCTGAAGCGCGTTTAGATGAAGGGGGTATTGGCGGTACCATTATTTTGCATTCGCGCAAGCCCCTAGAAATGGATGCGAATTCCGGCATTCTCAATGTTGAAACCACGTATGCCGATGTAACAGAAGAGTACGAACCCCAATACAGTGGGATATATTCCTGGAAAAACGATGCCGAAAGCCTGGGCTTTTTAATGGGCTATACCCGACAAGAGCGTACCAACCGTACCTTGCGCTCCGAGGTAGAAATATGGACCCGACAGAATGGCGCGGTATTTCTCGACCCGCGCAGCGACGGGCAAATCGACGCAGGCGGAGTGAAATATTATGCACCGCAGAACTTGCGCCAAGAAGTCACCCAAGAGCAGCGCAACCGTGAAGGGATACAAGCCACTGGGCAGTGGCGTATTACCGACAATATCGAGCTGGGGCTGAATTATTTTCGCTTTTCTCTTACCCGAGATTTCACCCGCAACCGTATCGATTTCCCGGAGTGGGTATACAGCAGTAATTACCTTAGCGATACCACGCAAAATGAAGAGTTGGGCATTATCACCGGTATGGATTTTTCGGCGGGGCTATCGGGTGAATTGGCCCAGTCTGGCAGCCCCTGGATTCGCGGTGAATACAACCGGGAGCAGTCCACCTCTGATACCTTCGATATTTACTTAAATTACGAAAGCAATGCTTTTGCTGTAAAGATTACCGCCGGACACACCGAAGCGGAAGGTGGCCCTAGCGAAAAATACCAAGCCTCGTATTACAACGAGGGTGGGGGAGACGTTGCCGCGAAATTTTGGGGCTGGCGTTTTTCTGATAAAGCGCTCACTACTTATCTGGACCCCGATATGTTAAGCAATATTCGCAACGGTGTTGGCGGTGGGCCAGACATTGGCTCTACCAATTCCAGTTTTGTGAATAACGCTCAGGAAGAAGACTACTTTCAAGCCGATATCGACTTTTTTGTTGAGTGGGGCCCTATACAACAGCTGCGCACGGGTTATAAATTCCGCGATAACAACATTAACCGCAACAGCAGTAACACCTTCTGGTTGGCCCCCGATTTCGATATCGCTGCAGCGGAGGCCGCCGGTGGCGTGCAGCGCAGTGCTAGCTACCAAAACCAAGGGGGGATGCCAGAATTAACTGCGGTGATTGCCGACAACTCTATTGGCAACCTTCCCGGTGGCATTAATACCAATTTGTTCCCGGCCATAGACTGGGATAAATACTCCAGCTACTTGCAAAACAACTTTGTGCGCTACACCAGAAACGAAGAGAACTTTGTTTACAACATTAACGAAGAAATTAACGCCCTATATGTACAAGCCGATTATGAACTGGACAATATTCGCGGCAATGTTGGTTTGCGCTATGTGGACACAGCCGTATCGAGTAAGTCTTCCGATTTTTATGCTTATAATTACGATTTCCTCGATCAAGAAGGTAATATTCTGCCAGAGGAAGATAGGCTTATTGAAGGGTTTCAGCTGGTAACACAAAATAAAAGCTATGCTTACCTGCTACCAAGTTTTAACCTAGCCTGGGATTTAAGCGAAGAGTGGGTACTGCGCGGCGCGATTTCAAAAACCATTGCTCGCCCCGCCTATAGTGCGCTTGGTGCGGTGCAGAACTTGCGTTGGAATTCTCAGGAATATGAAAACGACTTTAGCGGCCGCAGCGATTTTGACCAAGACGATACCATTGGTTGGCATGGCCGGGGCGGTAACAAAGATTTAAAGCCCTTTGAATCTTGGCAGTACGATTTATCTTTCGAATACTATTACGGCGATGGTTCGGGCGCTGGCCTGGCTCTATTCCGCAAAGAAGTCGATAACTTTGTGGTCGATTTAATTGTCGATGCCGAGCGCAGCTTACCCGAACGAAGCATTACCGGAAATAACGGTGAAACCGAAGTGGCGGGTGGTGATGTAACGGTGCAAAACTATATCACCACCGCCAACGGTACCGATGCGACTTCTCAAGGGGTGGAACTGTATATCCAGCACTTCTTCGACAACGGTTTCGGTCTCTCCAGCAACTATACCTACAACAAAACGAATCAGGCGGCAGTGTTCGTCGATGGTGTGAATTTTGGTAGCTCGCCTTTAGTCGGCAGTTCCGATTATCAATTCAACTTTTCTGCATTTTTCGAGAACGAGGATTTTAGCGTGCGGGCTTCTTACAACTTAAGGGGGCCAACGGTAGGTGCGTTAAATAGTTTGTGGAACTTAGAGGGGGAAAACCAAGCCTTTAACTTCTATACCGACGATTACGCGCAAATAGATGTGAATGCAAGCTATAGCATAAGCGATTCCTTGATTGCCACAGCCGCGATTATTAATTTGACGAAATCAGAAATCTATGGGTATTTGGGTGATAACAGAGAATCGCAATTTTCCGGCACGGAATACAGCGGTCGTCGCTTCTATGTGGGCTTAACGTACAATTTTTGATGAACTGTTGCTGCAGGGTATACGCCGGATAAATGTATGGATAAATGTAGAGAGAAATTGCTATGCATTATTTAAATTTTAATAATAAGTTATTCGTTTCTTTGCTTGCATCGTTTGCTCTATTCGGCTGTGGGGGAGGGGGCAGTGATGACCCCCAGCCGCAGAACTTTCCGCAAAACGATATTAAATTTACCGCAGCAGATATTCAGGGTTCGGCAGTGAAAGGGGTATTCGCCAATGCAGCCGTGAGTGTTGAGCAGCTTAACCGCAGTAATCTGAGTGTCAACGCCAGCGCTGTTACCGATGCAAGCGGCGCTTTTAATTTTAGCGTGCAAGGGGATCGCGGTTTCGGCTTGGACAGCGTGGCAATGGTGTATGTTGAGGCCACCGAAAATGCCACCATGCGCTGTGATGCGCTAGCTTGTGGGCTGGGTGATTCCCTGCAGGGTGAGCAGTTGGCGGCTGTGCGTTTAAGTTCTATTGGCATGTTAAGCGTGCCTTTTGGCAACCTTTCCGACAGTGAAGCCGACCTAGAAATGCAAGTAACCGGCTTAAGCACGTTAGCAAGCCGTTTAATGTTAGCCGCCTATGAAGCAGGTGAACTGAATTTAGCCACGGTAGAATTATTGCAAGCCGCCATGGGCACGTATTCCGCGCATATTTTGAAAGCCTTAGGGGTGGATGCAGCCGGTGTGAATATCTTTACTGCCGCTGTGGTGGATGCCGCGACCTTGGAAGGCTTGCAGGGCGCCTTTGTGCACAGCACTTGCAGCGACGACAGCGACCCCAACAGCTGTAGCGACAGCGTTGATACCCAGGGAATAAAATTGTCTTTAGTCAATGGGGCTTTATCGGGCTTGATTGGCAAGCGTATTGTTACCGGGGAAAGTTGCGAAGAGGTCGAGGTGGTGGATGATGCCGAGAACCCGGGTAGCGAAGAGCAGTGCAGCGATATCGTTGTCGAGTTAACTAATCTGGCCGAGGCTTTCGATTTGGCCACCGCGCTGATTTCCCAAGCGATTGCCGCGCCAGACAATGCCAGTGCACTGCTTATTCTGGCACCACTGCGGCAAGCACTGCTAGAAAACTTTATCGAGCACCCTTTTATTGCCGAGCTAGGCTTTAGTGCTGCTGCGAATATAATTGATGTAGAACTAAACTTTAGGCAAGCAGAGGTTTTGTCTGGTCCTCAACAGGAAATTCTCACGGAAGCCGCAACCATTACCGCTCGCGCCAGTATTAGCGAAGCGGAATCTGCCGCGCAAGCCTTCGATAACGACGTTAGCACTAAATGGCTTGACAATCAGTCGGTGCCTTCAGAAACCGACCCCGCGTGGGTTCAAGTACAATTTAGTGCAGCGCAGGCAATTAATTCTGTGGTTATCACCAGCGCCAACGATGCAGCGGAAAGAGACCCAGAAAATTTCAATTTGGCGGGCTCGAATGATGGGGAAAACTGGCAAATTTTGGGCAGCATTGCCGGG
>JAHQVY010000218.1 GCA_019634095.1 Cellvibrionaceae bacterium | reverse complement strand
CGTCGGCGTGACCAAGTTCTCCGCAAAGATTGTTCTCGCCGCCAATTGGCTATGCGCTGATGATCGCCCGACAACAACACCTCTGGCACCTGCATCCCTTCATAGATCTCGGGTCGAGTATAGTGCGGGCAATCTAAACGACCCTGCTCAAATGAATCCTGAACCGCGGACTGCTCATCGCCAAGCGCACCTGGAATACGGCGAATCATGGCATCAATTAGCACCATCGCGGGCAATTCGCCACCACTCAGCACATAATCGCCAATCGACAGCTCTTCATCCACTTCTCGCTCTATAAAGCGTTCATCAACGCCTTCGTAACGACCCGCTATCAGCACCAGGTTGCCCAAGTCGGCCACCGAGCAAACTTTGTCGCGCGTCAATACCTCCCCCTGAGGGGACAGGTAAATCACTCGAACATCATCTCTGTGAACACCCTGCCACGAGCAACCCGCATCGAGCGCCCTTTGCAGCGGCTCGACTCGCATAACCATCCCGGGTCCGCCGCCAAAAGGACGATCATCCACCCGCCGATGTTTGTCTTGCGAAAAATCGCGAGGATTGAAAAATTCGAGTTCCAGCAAGCCACTTTGCAATGCTCGCCGGGTAATACCACTATGCGTTATCGCGGTAAACATCTCTGGGAACAGCGTAATAACGGCAATTTTTGAAGTCGCCATCAATATTCCGGGTCCCAATCAACCTCGATACGTCGTTGCTGCAGATCGACTCCGAGCACGAAGCGCCCGAACACGTATGGCACCAATCGCTCTTGCTGATCCACACTGCCTTCGCAGGGTTTCACTACCAGTACATCGTTCGCGCCTGTTTCCAATAAACCTTGGACCTCACCGAGCTTAACGTGTTCACTACCACCGACATAAATCACCGCCAGGCCTATCAGTTGGTGCCAGTAAAAATCTTCAGCACCGAGCGTCGGCAACAAGGCTTTTATCACTAACACATCACAGCGGGTATAGCTTTCGGCCAGCGTTCGGTCCTGCACACCCTCGAAGCGCACCAACAAACCTTTGTCACTGAACTGATGATCGGCCACAACCACCGGCCTTAAATCGTTTACGCTTTGCAATTGCCAAGGCTGGTAACTAATGATGGCCGATTCAGGTTGCGTATAAGACTTCACCTTAACCCAGCCTTTTATGCCAAAAACGCCGACGACGCGGCCAACGGTGAGCAACTCTGAAGGCTTCGCCATAGGCGCGAAAACTCTCTACTTGGGCACTTATGCTGCCGGGGCTTCTTCAGCGGCCGGCACTGGGGCTGCCGCAGCCTCGCCGGCAGGCGCATCTTTCAATAATTTCGCAACGCGGTCGGATAGGGTAGCGCCTCGGCCAACCCAGTATTGGAGGCGCTCTTGGTTAACCCGCAAACGCTCTTCCTGACCGCGGGCGACAGGATTAAAGAATCCCAATCGCTCGATAAACGCGCCTTCGCGAGCGCGGCGACTATCCGCCACAGTCAGGTGGTAGAAGGGCCGCTTTTTGGAACCGCCACGTGCCAATCGAATGATGACCATTTATCACATTCCTAAATTTAGTAAATAACAGAACGCAGCCCGGAGCACTTTAGGTGACCAAAGTGACCAAACTGCGAAGCAAAAAATTGATTATCCAAGAGCCGTTGACAAGTTAGCGGCAACGGAGACCTGTGAAACGCCGTTCCAGCTCTCAAAAGGCGGGGCATTTTAATGGAAAGCTAGGCTGCTGTATAGGGCTAAATCGTTGCTAATTCCAAAATATGCGCGCATTCAACCCATATTTGGCGGCACGCCGCCACCGCCGGGAAACATACTTCCCATGCCACGCATCATTTTCTGCAAGCCGCCGCCTTTCATTTTTTTCATCATCTTACTCATCTGCTTGTGTTGCTTGAGCAGGCGGTTTAAATCTTGGACTTGGGTACCCGAACCCAGTGTGATGCGACGCTTGCGCGAACCATTGAGAATGTCGGGATTGCGGCGCTCGCCGGGAGTCATTGAAGAAATAATGGCGTCCATTTGCTTGAACTGCTTGCCAACGTCGGCCTGCTCGGCCATCTGCGCCACATTGCCCATGCCTGGCAACTTTTCGAGCATAGAGGCCATACCGCCCATATTTTGCATCTGCTGCAACTGCTCACGCAAATCGTTCAGGTCAAAGCGCTTGCCCTTTTGCACTTTTTCAACCAGCTTTTGCGCCTTAACTTTATCGATTTTTTGCTCGGCTTCTTCAATCAACGACAAAATATCGCCCATGCCTAAAATGCGCGAGGCGACTCTTTCCGGATGGAAGGGTTCGAGGGCGTCGGTCTTTTCACCTACCCCGAGAAACTTAATCGGCTTGCCTGTCACCTGGCGCACCGAGAGCGCAGCACCGCCGCGGGCATCACCATCGGCTTTAGTGAGGATAACCCCTGTCAATGCAAGCGCATCATTAAAAGCTTTTGCCGTATTCACTGCATCTTGACCAATCATGGCATCGATAACAAACAGGGTTTCCACCGGGTCTAGAGTAGCGTGCAGCCCTTGAATTTCGGTCATCAATTCACTGTCGATATGCAAGCGTCCGGCGGTGTCGACAATCAGTACGTCGCAAAAACTCTTTTTCGCCTGGGCCAATGCGTTTTTGGCTATCTCTTTCGGCTTTTGCTCCGCAGTCGAGGGAAAGAAATCCACCTCCACTTCCTGCGCAAGGGTTTCGAGCTGCTTAATAGCAGCGGGCCTGTACACATCGGCACTCACCACCAGCACCTTTTTTTTGTGTCGCTGTTTCAAAAATTTGGCAAGCTTGGCAACCGAGGTGGTTTTACCCGCGCCTTGCAAACCGGCCATCAAAACCACCGCCGGGGGCGCAGTGGCGAGATTCAAACTTTCATTCGCCTCGCCCATCATCTCGGTGAGCTCGCTCTCCACAACTTTGAGAAACTGCTGCCCAGGGTTTAACGCTCGCGACACTTCTTGACCCAGCGCGCGCTTGCGCACCTGGTTGGTAAATTGTTTCACCACGGGCAGCGCAACGTCGGCTTCCAGCAAAGCTTTGCGAACCTCGCGCAGCGTTTCTTGGATGTTGTCGTGATTTAGGCGCGCTTTACCGCTTATTTTACGGAGCGACTTGGACAACCGACTACTTAGACTTTCAAACATATTTTTCCCCTGAGCTTGCTTTTGCCGCGCAAGTATATCGACATCAATTCATAAATTCGATACTAGTGAGACAATCGCACTACGACCGACTTGCCTTTTGCAGTAAAGACGCACTACCCTAAAGCCTCCAATTAACTGACGAAATAAACATGCTCGACGCCATCTCCGCCCTCTTGTACATAGCAGCACTCTATCTATTAGCAACCACTATTCTCAATAGAAATTCAGAGTCAAGCGCAAGCAAATCATCCAAAGGTTTGATTTTGCTCGCCTGCGCGCTAGTGTTTCACGCTGGCGGTGTATACCAATCAATATCCACTGAAAACGGCTATGTGTTAAGCATTTTGAAAATGCCGTCACTGTTCTTTGTGATTATCAACGCCATCGTACTGCTCAGCTGTTTAAGTAAGCCTAAACCACTGCGCAATTTGTTTATTTTCCTCATTCCACTGTCCACCGCAGCTATCGCCGGCGATGTATTTACCAACGAATCAACGGCCCAAGCGACTCACTACTCTCCCGGCGTCACCACGCATGTCTTGCTATCAATATTGGCGTACAGCTTGCTTACAATTGCCACACTGCAAGCTTTGTTCCTCGCTTACCAAAACCGACAGCTAAAAAATAAACAACTGCGAGGGATTCTCGGTATCATGCCGCCGCTGCAGTCCATGGAGTCGCTATTATTTGAGCTTCTGTGGGCGGGTCAAATCTTGCTGACCTTGTCGATTATTTCTGGCGCAATCTTTATTGAAGACCTATTTGCGCAGCATCTCGTGCACAAAACGGCATTTTCTATACTATCCTGGGTAATTTATGCCGTTTTGCTCTCGGGGCGACACTTCTTGGGCTGGCGCGGCCCCTCGGCTATTCGCTGGACAGTTGGCGGGTTCGCGGCACTCATGCTAGCTTACTTTGGCAGTAAGTTGGTGCTGGAAATCATTCTGAACCGCGTGTAAACCGACACGCTCAATGCACCCCCACAATCACGAATCAGCTGACCCCGGACAACCCAAGCTTTGGCAAGCCTTCCCTTAGAGTTTCTCATCGCCCTTCTAGTAGTATTGATCCTGCTCTCAGGATTTTTTTCCAGCTCAGAGACCGGCATGCTGTCACTCAACCGCTATCGCCTGCGCCATCTCGCCAATAAAAACCATCGCGGAGCCAAACGGGCAATGCACCTGCTAAAACGGCCAGATAGACTGATAGGAGTCATTCTTGTTGGCAATAACCTGGTAAATATTTTCGCTACGGTGGTTGCCGCCGCCATTACCTTTAAACTGTTCGGCGACTCGGACTGGGCCGAATACGCGATGCCCTTTGTACTCACCCTGATTATTTTGATATTTTCCGAGGTCACACCCAAATCAATCGCCGCGGCCTATCCAGAACCCATCGCTTTCAATTTCAGCGCGGTCTTACAACCCCTGCAACTGATATTCTATCCCTTCGTGTGGTTAGTTAACCTGTTCTCAAACGCTATAGCCCGCGCGCTCGGCATGGAGGTAAGCGGAGGCAGCCTCACCGATCACTTGCATCCAGAAGAACTGCGCACTGTAGTCAACGAGGCCGGTGAATTAATTCCCGATCACCACCAGGGTATGCTGCTCAATGTCTTGGATCTCGAAAACGCCAGCGTTGAGGATATTATGGTCCCGAGAAATGACGTGGTCGGCATCGATCTGCAGGAACCCATCTCAGCAATCATGAGGGTCATTCGCAGCTCAAAATTCACCCGACTACCCATTTATGAAGGCGACATTAACAACGTGGTGGGGGTGCTGCATTTGCGCAAAGCCGCGCGCTTTATCCTTGGCGACGACTCCACCATCACCCACGAATCAATCAAGCTCAATGCGAGTAAACCCTACTTTATTCCGATTTCAACGCCCCTTCCCACCCAGCTAATAAATTTTCAGAAACATAAACATCGCATGGCGCTCGTGGTTGACGAATATGGCGATGTCCAAGGCATAGCAACACTTGTCGACCTATTGGAAGAGATCGTCGGCGATTTCGCCACAGACGAAATAAAAAACCAAGCGCCGCTCATACAAGCACAGGAAGATGGTTGCTACCTTGTTGATGCCTCGATTTCAATTCGCGAGCTCAATCGACAAATCAACTGGTCGCTGTCCACAGAGGGCCCAAAAACAGTCAATGGTTTTATTGTTGAATACCTGGAAAATATTCCCGACGCACCCATTAGTTTTCAAATTGATAATTACCGCTTTGAAATTACTGGCTTTAGCGAGACAAAAATTGAGCAAACCAAAATTTTTGAATTGCCAAAAACTGCGGCGAACCAAGACCTGTAAACCAAAATCTGTTTGCTCTTGGAACAACATTAAATACCGACATTCAGTAAGTGGTTTGCGCAGCCTATACCCAAAGCGTTTGAGATTTCGGTGTTAGGCGTGCGCCAATTTTTGTTCTTGGCAAGGCGGTACTCACAGGGATGTGAGGTATTAGGGCAACGCATCGCTACAAGGAAGTAGCCTATGTAGGGTAATGCAGGAGCAATTGCCGAGACAACGCACAATAGCCATTCTATTTAAGGCGGAGCAACACCGCCAAGGGCACTTAGGGGCGTGCTCATGAGGCCTAAATCTCAAGTGTTTTGGGTATAGATACTCAGGTTTGGAAAAATCTCCGCCGTTAATCCACACTTTACCCACCAATGTTTAGCAGTGAATCCGCGACTTTCTTTGACGCGCATCACAAATATTACTTTTTATTTCACCAGCTTGAAGCTCCCCAAGCTGGAATTGGGTTTTCAGCGCCTCACACCGAGCATCTTGACGACACGGCTAAAATTAGCACTTAAACATTAATAAAAAAAATAAATGCGCAAAAATAAATTAAAAAATAAAAATAAAAATCATTAAAAAAACCGATAGCGTATAAAACAGACTCTCCCAACTCTTCGTTGCAATGTGCACTCATACGCAAGTTTACGCCTTAAACTGCACAGCCCCGCTGTACATTTAAATTATCTAGAAATAAGTCTACACACGGCCTAAAAATGTTTGGTAGTATCTTTTTTAACCTAATTCGCAAGGCGTTTTTTTTGAAGCAACAAAAACAAACAAAACAAACGGAACAAAACAAAAAGGGAGGCTGGTGGAACCAGCCCTACCTATAACAACAGCAGTACTCCAGTTATTTATACTGTGAGGAGAATAGAGGAATAAAATGTTTACAAGCAATTGGCCCAGCTTCGATGAATTAAAAAAAATAGCCGAAGAGGATCCAGAAGCCCTGGAGCGTTTTCGACAACAGCAAGTAAATGCAATTATTGAAAGTGCCCCCGAGCACACACAGCGCAGACTTAGAGGTATCCAGTTTCAAGTCAATTGCCGTCGCAGACTGCACAAGTCGGCTCTCGGTAGCTGCATCTCGATATCAAAAATGATGCAAGAGTCAGTACAGCAACTTAACGAAGCGCTCAATGGCAGCCCTATTGAGAAACAGGTAAAACGGGATGCGACACCGCTTGCAAAAACGGGCCGTATACTGTCTTTCCCGTCACCGGCGGAAGATCAAATTTCAACAAGCTGAGAAATATCGAAGGCGGGCTCCTCGTAAGGATGAGCCCGTTTTAACGCCGCCACCACATCGTGAATTTTTTCGCCGACACACAACATTTCCACACGGTATTCTTTAACTCTCTCCAAACGACCTTGAGCGCCTAAGAAAGGTTGGCTGCCCGCTTGCGGCACAAATTGCCCCTCGCCCAGCACCTGCCAACAACACTCCCGGTAATTCCCCAAGTGACCGGCACCTGCGTTGAAAACCGCTTGTTTCACCACATCTATAGAGGTTTGCGGTACAAAAAACACCAATTTATACATAATCATCCCCGACAGCCTTAATTTCAACCAGGTATTGGCCGTATTTACTCAAATAGCCCCCGCAAACGCTAAAAACACCCCCCTCCTCAATCCTTATGCCTTCTCCGCAGGGAAGCGGGTGACAAGCGAATAGGGAAATACTCATAGCGGGTTTGCAACAGGGCGTATGCTTTGTAAGTTTCCCATCAGTATTTGACATTGTTTAGGGGCCGCCCAACTCAACACAAGGCGCCGAATATAAGGTCGAGCCGAATACCAGCGAAGATACTGAGCCCTCGTTTAGGGTAGAATGTTTCATTGTTCATTTTCAATGCGCCACTGACTAAGGCGCTGCTCGCAGGGTATTATGCTTTTATTTGTGGACCAACTCACTAACATCGACTTTAGCTATCTCCACAGCGAACGCGGCCTGGTTGGTGAAACCTGGCTCGCAAGCATCGAAATGGTGGGCGAGCTCGACTCGCAAGGTATGGTGTGCGATTTTGGCGTGGTGAAAAAGACGCTAAAGTCCTGGTTGGATGCCACGATTGACCACTGCCTGTTGGTGCCGGCAAATTCGCCCTGCCTAAGGCGGCAGTCCAGCAGTCGCCAGCATCAAATTAACTGGCTCGGCCGCAGCGGTGAAATTCGCTGTGACTCGCCGCTATCGGCCATAGCGTTTATCCCAGCCACGGATATCACTCCCGAATCGGTAGCGAAGTGGAGCATTCAACAATTGAAGCCACAATTCCCCAGCTCAGTAAAATCGCTGTCGTTGCGTTTTTTTCAGGAAGCCATCGATGGACCTTACTACCATTACAGCCATGGCTTGAAAAAACACCTCGGCAATTGTCAACGCATCGCGCATGGACATCGCTCTAAAATCCTGATCTGGCGCAACGGCGAGCTGAGCCTGCAAGATATGCAGGGCTGGAGCGAGCGCTGGCGAGATATTTACGTAGGTAACACTGAAGATTTAACAGCCGACGATGACAGCGGTTTATACCGCTTTCGATACCGGGCCCAACAGGGCGAATTTTTTTTGTCGCTGCCCAAAACATGTTGTTACTTGATGAACGGGGACTCAACCATAGAGTTAATTGCCAAACACATCGCCGACACCTTAGCCGTCGAAAATCCAGGACAGCACTTTAAAGTGAAGGCTTTCGAGGGGCTGGCCAAAGGCGCCATTGCATCTTCTTCTCAAGCCAATGGCAATGTATAGCGCCGCATGTCGCCGGCTCGCATCGTACAAGGAGCACCGGGGAGGTAATTCATGGTTGCGGTATCCCCGACAATTACCTGCGTTTGGCTGACTGTATGGGCATCTTCTCTGTGCATACATACCGAGAACAAACCGGCTTTTGGATCGTGGCTGGCATGAAATTGCAGCAAGGTCTCGAAACCCAAAGACGGGTTAATACTAGCTCGATACTGCGCCATTCGCTGGCGCCTCACGTTCACGTATTCGATACTTGAGGAAACATAGGGCGACACCGCTGCAGTTAGACTCAAGCGCTCGCCACTCCATTGCATGCACTTTGCTGCAGCTTGGTTTTTATCAAACACCACCAGCGAAAACGGCGGGTAGCGATTAAGCTCTAAAGAGCGCAAGAACTCTTCGACTTGATCTGAACTTGCCAAGGCCGCAGCTTGCCGCACAATTTGCCCACGAGAAAGCAATTTGCCCGTTGGTATTCGCCCCTGGTAAAAATTCAATAAGGCCAGGGTTAGGCCCCAATTATTTACAGCTATCCAGCTGCCATTGCCCTGGGGATCAATCGGCATGAGCGCTCTAGATCCAGCGCCAAAATCGACAAACTGCGGTAATTGGGCCAGCGCACGGCTTTTCTGTTCGTCGCGATTAAATACCAACTGGTAACCGCTAGAAGAAAAACACCAGCTTAGGGTACACATCGCTAAGGCGAGTCCTTTACAGACTTATCGCGCAAAAAACTCGCGGTACTGGGCCCGACACCCACCGGGTCAGGCAACGCTATACCCACTATTTTAGCGATCATTCCCATAAACGCGAGATGATGCACCGCATGGCTACCGGCAAAAACCAACTCCCTTTCGAGGTTTGAAACCACCCTTACCGATTCTTTCGAAGACAGCAGCACCTCCGTCGACACACTCAGGCATGGCCAGGAAGATACCTCGAGCAACAGGTGCAACTGCCGGATAACCTGCTCGATAGATGCTGTCGCGACAGCGAGATTAAACTCTATTCGCGAACCTCTGCGGCGCACATCATAGTCGATGAGCGCATCCGCTGCAGCGGCACCGAGAAACACCGCATCGTAAATATCCAAAATATGGCGCGTGTGCTGGCCTATAGAACTCTCGGTGTAATCCGAAGCAATTTTTCCGTACTGCTTATCGTCGAGCTTACACAGCAAAGTCTGCACCTGGACCAAGGCCTCTATATTGCCTTGAATAATTGTGTTGCGTACGTGGTTATCGTCAATTTTGCTGTGCATTAAGTTACCTGAGCCTTGCGAATTAATCCGCGAACTCAGCTTACATGATGAAAACAAAACCGAAGCAGCGCCGCGTTATACTGCCCATCGAGTTACCGCGAGTGTGCTGTGTACACAAAATACAGGATTTCGCAGAGGGCAAAGGACCACCTGGACTAGGCAAGGGCAGCATATACAACCCGTAGATAAGGTTATTTCGCCGCGGCGGCACGAGCAATATGCAATTACGCCACACCTTTGGGAAATACCTTGCCCAGCGTGCTATCCATGGATAACCAATCGTCGACAACCAGCACAACAGCCGCGTTCCAAGTGATGCAAGCCATTATAAACAAGGTTCCGCTATCGTCCCCAATAATATTTCCAGATTCGTCAAAAGCAGGCATGATCACCCCCAAAGGAGTTAAGAGGTGAAACAAAATTGCACCGGTCATTATGCCGGCAGCGACTAAAGCGCCCCAGGGGCGACAGCGGGTAAATAGCACCAGTGCCGCAATCAATTCCGTGCCGCCAACCAAATAGGCCCCATATTGGGCGAACCACGGCATGGAGAGCCAAGCGCCGATAACACCAAAAATATGCTCTGTTTCAGGAGAGCCCGCGAATTTAAAAAACAGCGATTGTATAAACACAAAAGCTATCCAAATCGCCAACGCTAATCTCCAGTACTTTTCTAACCAAGCCATAAATGCTCCAAAAACCAATTAACGGCGAATCTGCTCAATCATGTGAGGTTTAATCTGATTGCGGGTAATCTTTTGCTTGACGCAATTCTCTAAACCAAGTTTGCAGCATTACACCGATGGAGGGTACTTTGTAACCTCTAGCTCGCATCGCCCGCCCCATAGAAAACAGGGTGCGATATTGCCAAAACAAGGTGGCAAAGGCCTCGCCGAGCGTGGCGCGACTATCCCAAATATGGGTGGCTTCACTACTAACTCCATTCACCTCGATAAGAGCGAAATGTTGACCGCGAGTTAGATCTTCAATATTTGCAAATTTGATATCCAGCCGACCATAGTGGAAATCTGGAAAGTCCTGCATCACGCTATCAATCGCCGCTTCTAATTGTTCTGTGATATAAGCATTACCATTGCGAAATATGCTGCCTCGGGAATGGCTGCCGGCAAAAGCCAGCGCAATGTGCTCGCCTTTTGCCGGCACCTTATCCAATTGGGACTGCTGCCGTTCAAAATATATTTGTTTTAATTTGCGCGCTCTGGGATCACACTCTATTAACTCGCGCAAGCTTTTTTCTCCGTCGCCCACAACCAAGGGCTGATACTTTAACGTAATGGAAACCACTCGGCCGCAACTCGCTTCGGGATCACGCACATAAAACACGCCAGCTTCGGCCGAGTAAGGCGCTAAGCGCTGCATTAAAAACTCTCGGCCCAGCGGAAACCGTTTTAAGTAGCCTTGCAGCTGTTGTTCACTGCTAATCAAGCGAACCCCGGTACCGCGGCAACCCAAATCCGGCTTCACCACCAAGGGCAACTGCAGTCCCGCCTGTTCACAAAGCCGCAGGCAGCTCTCAGCAGAGATTCGCCCATCATAATGGAACTTAAGAAAAGGCAACATGAAGGTCCGAGCATGTTCGCCTGCCATGTCTAATATCGCTGCCTTCGATTCACCCACCATGCCACCCAAAGGGATGTGCGGATTAACAATTAATGGCAAGCCAAAGCTGCGATGACGCAGTGACATAACCAGCCAATACAGCAAAACCGGAATATAAAAAAACCAGGCAGGCCAAAATTCGAAATAAGAGTAAGGTTTGGAACCTAAATTCAACGGTGGTAAACCGTGATTTGGTGCAAGTTTTTCTGAATCTTTAAGCGCGAATTTCAAGAAAGGCGTCCGTTATTGTGGTTTATTTGTTCATTTTCGTCTTTAAGCGGTATCTGAAGTAAAGGTTGTTAAATACCAATAATGCCAAGGCAATTAACATTAGCGACCACTTCCAATACCCTGTCGCCAACAAGCTAGAAGCTCCCAGCCAATAAACACCCGTAAAAATAACCGCAATCCAAAGTAACCCAGCCAGGCTCATAGCCGCGATAAACTTACCCAAGTTGATTTTCCACAAGCCACACAGCGTAAACCCCAGCGTTCTCAACCCAGGGATAAAGCGGATAATAAGAATATTGAGCAAGGTTTTGCGCCTAAAAACTTTGCGCAAGGCGCGGAACTTAGCATTTAACAATAACTTGGCACGCAAGCGGCGCGACCTATTAGCAAGCCGCCCCAAGAAATATAATGCGACATCGCCTGAGAAAATACCCACAAATACCGCCACTAAAGCCAGCGGTATACTCAAAGACTCGTCGGCAGCTAGGAGGGCACCACTAATAACAGCGGCATCCTCCCATAACCAAGCCACCGCAATAATCGCCATTGCTAATCGGATACCGCCAGCCTCTGCATTCAGCAAAAAATCGATCATAAGCTACACAACACTCTCCACAAATGCCCACAATAGCTAAAACTTATCATATTACTCACAGGAAAGAACCCGGTGCGGCGCCACAGGCTCAAGCCTTACACAACTATCAAGCTACGCTTTCTTTCAAGATACGTTTTCTTTCAAGATACGTTTTCGACCGCCAACAACCGGTCTCCGAGCAAAGACACGGGGCCGACATCCCGGAGTTTTATATGATCAGTTGAATCGTAGCGAGGGCGTCTAAGGTACCAAAATAAGAGAATGTTTGACTTTTTGAGGCTAATTCGTCGTCACCCAGCCCCTCGGGGGCGACAGTTTGAAACCGGGGGTGTGATGCTATCTTTTCTATCCAGCAGTTAGAACTAGTGGCAAAGCCCGATTTAGGTGTTGCTGATGAAATACGGAGCTAGTGCGGGGAGCACATCAGAGCAAATCACCGAAAAAGGTACGGAAAAGCTGGCACCCAGAGGTAAGCGTGTTTGCAAGGCTGGATGCTGCACGTCGCACTGGCAGGGCCAAGCCTATTTTATAACTTTGTCTTTCAATTGCTCAGCGGCGTGCTGCAGAAGATTAACGACTTTCTTTTTGTCGTAGTTGCGTATCTTATCCAAATCGAGATGCATCGAGAAACCTTGGGTGTTTTCCTCAAAATAACTCTGATGCTTACCAAGGTCTTTGCGAAAATCAACCAATTGGTACACTCTAATTTCGTTGGAAAACCCCTTGGCTCTGATTTCACCTTTGTCACGACACATCACAACATCTTTAATTAGCGACCACGTTTCATGCGATACTAAGATTTCGCCGGCGTCCGCGGCAGACTCCAAGCGGCTGGCGAGATTAACATGAGTACCTAAAGCCGTGTAGTCCATATAATGACCGGTGCCAAAAGATCCGACAGTACAGTAGCCGGTATTTACTCCCATACGAATTTGCAGCGGCTTTTTAATACCCTGGTTATACCATTTATTTTGCAATTCTTTCATTTTTTTACGCATTTCAATCGCCATCGAAACACAGCGTAAACAGTCCTGTTTGACACCCTCGCTGCGATTGTCACCGAAGAGCACCATCACGCCATCGCCCATAAACTTATCTATGGTACCGCCGTGTTTATTTGCAATATTCGCCATTTCCGAAAGGTAGGTGTTGAGCAGATCGGTAAGAGATTCTGCCTCCATTTCTTCTGAAAGGGTACTAAAACCTTTGATATCAGAAAAAAAAATGGTGATGCGTTTGCGCTCGGAAATCAGAGCGTTCTCCCTGCCTTCATTTACCGCCTTCCAAACCGTCGGTGTCAAATAACGTGCTAATTTATAGGTGCGCAGTTTATGCTGAGTTTGCTCATATGCCATTTTTTTGTTGATTTGTTCCAGCTTAGATATACGATTGTGAGCAAATAACGCATAGGCACAGAAATACGTGACAATGCCTATCAGGCTTATCGCACTGATATCGAGATTTTCAGCCATCACCCATTGAGGCTGGCGCACCGCAAAAATCGTCACCATGCCCAAACCCAAAGCAAGGTTATCAACGGCCCATTTTTTGACGCCGCCATTAATCAGGCTATTAAATTGAATCATCATGATAAACAACACAGCGGGCAAAAGCTCGAAACCACTATAGGCCAGCACGGCACCAATAATTGCCGCATCGGCAGTCATGGTAAAATCAAAAATTTTGGTGTAATTTTCGCGCACCGCATTTTGCTTAACATGTGCATAAGACGACACGGTATAGATGAGCACCAGGCCGACAAATACCCAATCAAAAATGCTGACAACACTCGATCCGAAGCTGGCGATCAAAGTTCCTAACGCAGCAAAGCAAATTAATGCGCGAATATCATTTTGACGCAGCGAAAACTGACTACTAAGAGCATCAAGTGCCTTGGAGGAAAAATCTAAAGAATTGTTTTTTTTATTCTTTTTCAAGTTGTTTCTCGCCAAAAACACAGATGTAAATATTTAGAGCTAATCTGAACCAAGGGGTAAACGCGACTAAATTCAATGAAGGAGATGAGCACGTGAGCAAGAATAAAAAACTGCGGACTAAGCATAAAACCATCCTTAAGTAAATACGTTGCAATTTCCACAGCGCAAACATTGAAGAGCCGCTTATCTTGGCTTAACCCGACCTTACTTGGCAAGAGGCATCGATAAATTTGGCGAATATTAATGATTTAGCAGAAGTTACGCTGTTACCATTTATGTATAAGCTCAGCTGCCTAGCTTTAAATCCAAAAATTTCTCCTCCAGCGCGGCATACTTTGCCTCCATCTCCAAAAGCTTTTTTTTGAGTTTATGCGACTCTCCTGATTCCGGCCCTGATTCCGGCCCTGATTCTAGCGCGGGTTCTGATCCCGGCTCTGGTGCTTGGTTTTTAAGCTCTTTCATGTCTCGATTTAACCGCTGATTCGAAGCCCGCAGAGTATAAATTTGGGTTTCGTAATTTTCCACAGAATCTCGTAATTCTTTAAGTTCTGACTTCAATTGCGGAATTGCAGATTGGCGCAGCTTAAGCGATTCAATCTCTTCGTGCGCCATATTAAGCTCATTTTCCATCAGCTGAATACAGGTTTCCGCCTCTTTTACAAAGCGAATTTGTTTGTCTAACTGAAGCGTTAATTCCTCGAGAGCCGCACCATCTGGCGCATCACTTACCGAGCTAACCAGCTGTCGTTGTAACTCCGAGATAATCCGATGCTGATCTGAAGCCAAAACCTTAAGCTGACGTATTTCATCTAAAGAATCTGTCGCAGAGCGAATATCGGCACCTGCTCGCCCAGACACCACCTGCTCACTAATCAGCGTTGAGGCTCCGGCATAAATTGCGTGATAATCACTTAGCGCATTTCGCAGCGATTGAGACTGCTCGGCATTATCAATACTAGCGATAATGCCGCTCAATTCATCATATTGATTTTTGGCAGAATTTTGACAACCCTGCCAACGCGCCTCCAAATCCAAATATAAACTACGAAATTTCTCTAAACTATCGACGCGCTTTTTTGCCGCTTTTAACTCATCGGTGAGCCTTTCCACCTCAGCCACCTCAGCACTGCTGCTTGCCGGCTGTTGCGCTGCGTACTCCTCCTGGAAATTAAAAAGCTGCTCATACTTGCGGTCGATCTGAGACCAATTTGGTGTATTTTCATCCTTGGCTGCAGTGGCTTCGATCTCAATGGATAAAATCGCATGGCGCAGCGCAGCGCAGCGTCTCGACGAAGGTACGCCCGGATCGATATCAAGGACAATATCTTGCTCAGGCCGCAGTGAGCGGTGATGGGCATGCGTCATCTCGAGTTGCAACTCGAGAAATTGCCGGTAACTCATCTTCGGCTCTACGCTGCTCGCGGGCTGTTTGCGCGCGAGGCGCAAATCGTTGAGCAACTGTTCGATGCGCTCTTTGAGCCGCTGCACAAGTTTGCGCAGCGCATTGTTTTTAAATAGCAGGAATAGGCAAAGTAAGGTCAGCAGCGCTGCAACCTCGGCAACAACAATAAAAACTAGGTTTGAGGCCTCCATCGGATATTTTGCCCAGAGTCAAGGTTTACATCAGCATTCACAATACAAAAGTATGGCTCAAAACACATACAAAAGCGATAAATTCGCCACAACCTCCCGGCTAGTATCCATTCTCAAGCGCCGCGCTCAGGTGCGCCGAAAAGCACCTCAGCCCAAACGACACTGGCACTATGGTTGCGCCAGCCAGTGCTGCAAATAACCGCGAAGCAACGCCAACCACTTACAAACAGCCACTGCCGCATTGCAAACAGACGCGCAGCTATCTGTCAGCGCTTCATTAGTGTGTTTGCGGATATCTGCCAGCCTTTATTGAACCGAATCTAGCAACGAGGGCTCCGGCGCAGACCAATACCTGCCGACAGTGCTTTGCCGCGCGAACTTTTTCCGGTACTATACGCGCCTCTTTTTGCTGGCGTATTTAGATGCCGCCGCAAAATCTGTGTGGTGAGGTGTCCGAGTGGCCGAAGGAGCACGCCT
>JAHQVY010000217.1 GCA_019634095.1 Cellvibrionaceae bacterium | reverse complement strand
CCGCGTTGTTAACCAGCCGGCCGGGTTGTGCAATGCCAAGCCAGTGAGCCCGGTTGCATGGCTCCGCTGGAAGGGCTGCGCCATACTAAGCAACTGCACGCAATGCAGCGCCTGGATAACTCAACCTTGGACCTTTTCAGCTTGAAGCGGCACACCGAAAAAAACCACCCATTGCGGGTGGCAGCAAAATCCTCGGGGCATTTATACTCGGCGATCTTCGTTAGCGGGGCGGGGAGATTGCAGATAGACTCTATTGGCATACCGTACCTGCGTGTCGGTTTGGCCGGCCATCAGCCAACACGTTGAGCCGTGCGCGCATCTGGATGCTATGGGTTATCCGAGTAAGTAATCGTGGCTAAATTTACAAATAAAATAAGACTTTAAGCAATTGAAAATAACCGCCCTACAGTTACCCACGACTTATTTGGTAGTGCTGCTCAGTTTGTGCGGTGTTGCCTGCGATCGCATGCAGTCACCGTCTATTGCTGCCCCCATGGTTGAACAAGCCGTGGCCACAGTGGCTTGCCCCGCCTTTGAAAAGGCGGGGGTAAAGATCCGCTGTTATAAAGTGCGCTTGCCGAGTATTTCGCGCAACGACTCGGTGCACTTCGATGTGCCCGTGGTGGTGTTTAGTCAGCAGGCTAAAAAACGCTCTGCCGAGGCCTTGATTTATATTGCCGGTGGTCCTGGCGGCGGTGGTCAGGCCTATACTGCCAGCTTAGAATTCTGGGCCTATTGGTATCAAGAAGCGGGCATAGATCAGGATTTAGTGATTTTTAATCCGCGGAGTTTGCCTGGCAGTTCTCAAGCTTGGCTGTGTAACTCTCTTAATCGCGACGGCTTGTTACAATTTTCTGAAAATCTGAATTATCGCGAAGACATTCAGCGCGGCCTGGCTGCCTTGGAAGCTTGCTACGAAGCCCTGCAGCAAGAATTGCAGAATAAGCAAATAGCTCGGGTCGATTTTTTAAAATCGGTATCGGCGGGGGGGCAAGCGCAGGATATGAACTTTATTGCCTCTGTGTTGGGTTACGAGCACTGGCATCTTTGGGGGGCATCGTTTGGTTCGCGAGTTGCGATTATCGGCGCGGCTCATCCACAGGTAAAAACCGTGGTGCTCGACAGCGTTTATCCGCTAAAAGTTGGGGATATTGGCGATTGGGCCGATAATTTAAATAATTCCATTTCCCTTTGGCAAAAGCACTATGCGCAACTTGCACCCCAAAGCCAAGACAGCTTTCCCAATTTGCTTAATCGGGTGTTAGCCTTGCTGGAAACCACACCGATCAGGCTTTCGGCGACCTTGCTAACCGATATTAATACCGGTCTTGATTTTAGTGAAACTAGGCACAGTTCGGCATTGCCACACACCGAAACGGTGAATTTTGTGCTGAATGCCGATCGACTAAAATCGGTGATGTTTTCCGCGCTATACCGCGAAGATACCGCGGAAATAATGATAAACGCGCTGCAAGAAATCGATGCAGCCAAAGGCGCCGCCAGCGAATACGCGCAGTTAATCTTGGCAGTCGAATACTTTTTAGGCTCGTTGTTCGACCCGAGTTTTAATTATGTATTCTATTGGTCTACCGAGTGTGTCGATTTAAGAGACCAGGGGCAGCAAAATTTGCAAGAAGTGTTGGCAAAAACTTACAGTACGCCCTTTCCCAACTGGCGTGAATGGGTACATATTGAAGCCCAAGCCAATGTTTGCAAGCATCCATTTTTTAATTACAGTTCGCCAGATTACCAATACACACAAAAACCGACATTAATTTTTAGCGGCGAATTGGACCCGGTAACGCCGCCCCATTGGGGCGAGCTTGCCAAAGCGAATATTGCCGATTCAAACCATAGGGTGATTGAAAACGCTACCCACGGTATTTTACAGTCGTATTACTGCGATTGGCAGTTTTGGGAAGCGTTTCTCGAAACGGGCGATACTCAAGTGGCGATAAATTGCATGTCTGATAATTAATCACTGACAGATGGAGGCGGCATAGAGCCGCTGTCTGCATTTTGGTTCTTAGTGAAAAATACCGGAGGTGGTATGATGCGGAAGTTTTTTTTAGTGGTAACAACGTGGTTGACCGTTTCAACTTTATTTTTGGGGAGCATGGTTATGGCAGATACCTACTGGATTGACGTGAGAGAAGCAGATGAATTCGCAACCGGACATCACCCGGAAGCGGTGAATATTCCCTACGAGTCTATTGGCGAGCGGATAGGCGAGGTGACTGGCGAAAAGCACGCGGATATTCGCGTATATTGTCGCTCCGGCAAGCGTTCGGGTGTGGCTAAGGCAACCTTGGAAAGCTTGGGTTTTACGCAGGTTATTAATGAAGGTGGCGTAGAAGACGTGTTGAGCAAAATTGCCGCTGAAAAATAACCAAGCTGCAGCGAGTACGGCGCTGGAAATGCTTATGAAATGCTTATTTAGAGGCATCGGCGCTTGCTCTCAGCACGGTTTGCAGTGCTGCGGTGTTCATTGTTTTTGCGCTAGTTTGTAGGGCGCGGTTAGCATATACACTTTGAAATGCTGGTTGTTGGCGAGTTGTTCCACCTGTTTAAACAGTCTGGCGGCGGGCTTTTCTGCCGGTACAAACGCGTTAAATACAAAAAGCGCTTTGCCTTGCGGTGCCAACAGTCTGTGCGCGGCTTGCAGGAATTTTTGAGTCAGTTCGAAATTGTTGCCAAACCCCTGGTGGAAGGGCGGGTTGCAAACAATCATATCCCATTTGTCACCGAGCTTTTGGCCGCAGTCATCCACCGTGCTGTGGTAATTTAATCCGGGAAAATGTCGCTGTAAGTTTTGTTGGCAGTAGTCTACGGCGGTAATGTTGTTGTCGGTGGCGATAAGTCTTTGCGGCTGCAGCAATAGGGCGCTGCGCACTGCTAAATAGCCATAGCCGCAGCCGAGGTCTAGCAGGCTTTTAATGGTGGGGGCTAAACGCAAACGCTCTAGCTGTTGCATCAAAAATGCACTGCCTTGGTCTAGTTTATTCCAGCCGTAAATGCCAGGCTTAGTGCTAAAATCCAAGCCATCTATTTGAATGTGCGCGGTCTTTGTGTAGCTCTTTAGCGGGGCGCTGCTTGGGCTTGTGCCAGGGTTTGCCGGTGTTTTGCTTAACTCGCAGAGGTAAGCGTCGCCGTATTTTTGAATGCTGCCCGCAAAACCCAGTTTTTTTCGACACAGATCAAAATAGTTTTTGATACCTTCTTTTTTTCTGCCGCACAGTAATAAGGTACCGCTGCTGTGCAACGTGCGTCTGGCTTCGAGTAATACGTGCTGCACCAAACTGCGCTGCTTCGATATGCGGTAAGCGAATGTGGGCAGGGTGTTGTTGGCGATAAATGTAAAATCGAAGTCGTTAAGCACGGTTTCACTATACGGCGAGAGGGCCGCAGCGGTATCGCAGCGATTGGTGACGCAAATTTTGTGGCTTTGCTGCAAGCTCGATAAACACTGAATAAGTTCGGTAATTTCCGCGGCTTCGTCGACAACCCACAGTACGCGATCCACGGGTGAGGATTGCGACTTGCGCAGCACTGCGTCTGCGACGAGCTTAGCCAAGTTGAGGGCTGTCATAGAGGCTCAGAGGGGTTCGCTGGTGAGTAGGGGGCTGTTTTCCACGCTGGCCACCTCGCAAGGGTAGAGCTCGCGATATTCCCCCGGATGAAGTTGCGCATCGAGGCGGATTGGCCCAATGGATTCGCGATGCAAGGCTCTCACTCGGCAACCCACAGCGGCAAACATGCGTTTTACCTGATGATACTTGCCCTCGGTTATAGAGACCCGCACTTTTTTGGTAGCGATAAATTCCAAGTAAGCGGGTTTAGTTTTTTTCTTTTCGCCTTCTAGCAGCAAGCCCTCTGAAAATAGTTTTTGCGTGGCTTCTGTGGGCGCCTTGTTCAAGCTTACTTGGTAGCATTTAAAAAAATTAGATTTTGGTGAGGTCATATGATGATTCCATTCACCATTATTGGTTAACAACACTAAACCGGTGGTGTCTACATCGAGCCGGCCCACCACTTGCAGAGCGTTTAGCCGGCCTGAGTCGCAGGGGGCTCGCCCCCCCTTACTGCGATGGTGGTCGGCGAGTAAATCGATAACCGTGGGGTAGTGGCCGTCGCTGTTGGCGCATACATAGCCCTTGGGTTTGTTTAACATGTAATACACGTCGCCCACGGCTTCTAGGGGCTGGCCGTGGATGGATACTAAGGGGTTGTTCCCCGTGATTTTCATGCTGGCATCTGCGACCACTTCATTATTTAACTCGACCCGCCCCGCCTTAACCAGCCTGCGCACTTGAGTGCGAGAATATTCACTGTTGTTACTGATGAATTTATCAATTCTCATTTTCGCAAATTCCCGGTTAAATCTAAATAAATCGGTTGAACGGTAGTGGGGAGCTAAGATACCGAAATCAGAGAGAATTTTTTACTTTTTGGGTCAAATTCGCCGCCGTCTTGCGGTTGCAGCAACAAGAATGAAAAACCCCTTAATTTCTGTGTGCTGGGTGTTCGCAGCAGATTCAACGGATTTTTTTAGTTTGAACCTACCCGCTGCGCCGCTTTTTCAGCGGAGTCGACGGTTTGGGAAATTAAGGTATTGATTGTCATGGGGCCTACGCCACCGGGAACCGGGGTGAGTGCCGCAACCCGGCCGTGCAGCGGGTCTAATTCAATATCGCCAAGGCCGCCGGGGTGATAACCGGCATCCACCACCACGCTGTCGTTTTTTATCCAATCGGCTTTAATAAATTCCGGTTTACCCACAGCGGCAACCACGATGTCGGCTTGTTTCAAGTGTTGCCCAAGTTGAGCGGTGCGCGAATGGCATATAGTGACAGTCGCATTGGCATTTAAGAGCATCATTGCTATCGGCTTGCCAAGAATTGGGCTGCGGCCCACCACCACTGCATGCTTGCCTGCCAGGGGCAGTTTATAGGCTTCCAATAAGCGCATAATGCCCTTCGGGGTGGCGCAGCCATAGGCACTCCCCCCCATGGACATGCGGCCAAAACCCAAGCAGGTAACGCCATCGACATCTTTTTCCAGGGCAATGGCATCAAAGCAGCGCCGCTCGTCGATGTGCGGCGGCACCGGGTGCTGCAGCAAAATACCGTGCACCTTGGGGTCGGCATTTAAGGCCGCAATTTTGCCTAGCAGAGCCTCGGTAGTGGTGGTGTCCGGCAGCACTACTTTAAGCGACTGCATACCAATGCGCTCGCAGGCGTTGCCCTTCATTTTCACATAAGTGGCTGAAGCCGGGTCGCTGCCGACAAGGATGGTGGCCAGAATTGGGTTAAAGCCCGAGCGGCTCTTTATGGCGTCTACACGCTGCTGTAATTCTTGCTCGGTTTTTTGGGCCAAGGCTTTACCGTCCAAAATAACTGCGGCCATGCTGGTCTCCTTTTGCTAGAGTTAGGGGAAGTTTAACGAAACTTAAAGCGTTGAGGTGTCGCGAAGGCGCATAGTTTACCTGTTTCGCAAATGCGCGTCCCGCTCCAATTGCATGCGGGTAACGCGTTGAAAACAATAAAAGAAATAATTATGTGAAAGAAGACGTTAAAGGGCGTTGACGTTCTATTAACTCGTAGGTATTATGCTGGCCTCTCGAAACATGGGCCATGGCCATCTTGTCGGAGTGTAGCGCAGCCTGGTAGCGCGTCTGCTTTGGGAGCAGAATGTCGGGGGTTCGAATCCCTCCACTCCGACCATTTCATCATATTTCAGTGCGCAGTGAGGCTGGCGATAGAAATGCAGCCCGTTCGAGCACCTCTACCTCAGCAACGAAACACGCGCCCGTAGCTCAGTCGGATAGAGCAACGGCCTTCTAAGCCGTGGGTCACAGGTTCGAATCCTGTCGGGCGCGCCATTAAGTACTTGAATATTAAGCATTTTTCCACTCTTCAAAATAATCACTTTCCCAATTTGTATAAATCACTTTCCCAATTTATGGGATGAAACCGCTTGCACTGCCCCAGCAGTAGCGCCTCTGACCTTACTTACATAGTCGGCCGTCTGCTTCTGTGTGGTATGCCCAACCAGCAGGCTAGCCTCTTGAATACGGATGTGCTGGAAGTTATTAGAGATAATAATGCGGTTTTGTCTTCATGGGATTATGGCGGCGTTCCATCTTCAACCATTCCTACGGGCGCCAAGCGATGGAGTGAAAACAACAGAAGGTTTGATGAATTCAATGGTTCATCATAGAGCCAGCTATCTGACGAATATAATATTAACGTTAACAGTTTTGGCGGTAGGCCTGCGGCATACTGTACCAGCGCGCAAAACCTAACCGGATTTATTAGCACTGATAGACTCCCCGGATATTGTGAGCTTACGCCAGCGTAGCGTGACGCCATAAACTATTAATGTTAGCTACCCCTTCTAGCCGCTGAGTATTCAACATCTCCTCATAACACCAAGGTAACCAACACTCCGGATTCTTTTTCACGCCCTCAGCATTGCGCAGCAGTGCATTTAAATATTCAAAGAGATTGGCCGTCGTTAGCGCAACACTGGCTATAATGGACGTGATCACATCGCCAACGTCGGCACCCACTGAACGTCTAAAAAAGCTCGCGTTTCTACGGTTTCGCACAATCAACTTTATCTGCTGTTCCATCACATTTTTACTATTTCAGCGCCGACACAGGTGCAAAAGCGCGTCAGACCCTCAAAATGTTTGTCAAAGTAGCGAATG
>JAHQVY010000216.1 GCA_019634095.1 Cellvibrionaceae bacterium | reverse complement strand
TTCGGATACTTATCTAAAATCTCTCGGTAAGATTTGATCGCTTCAAGATAATAACTCTTGGTTTGTTTGGTCTGCGTATTCTGCTTTTGAACTCCCTCCATCATATAGACATCGGCAATACGACGCTCAATTTGCTCCTTAAGCTGCTTGTCTTCAAACAAATTCAGAAGCTCTTGATACTCGGCGCGAACCTCTTTGTGGTCCATCTTTTTGTATTCAATAGCTTTTTCTTCTTTTTTTTCATATTGCAGAGAACCCAGCGTTTGATGCTTGGTGCTACCGCAGGCACTTAATAAGGCCAAAACTGCAGAAGAAATGAAAAGCTTACTCCGTTGCATAGCTAATTACTCCTTCTCGTTATTTTCAAGTTGTTGTTCAACTGAACGAGCATTTTCCAATTCCAACAGCGTGGTGTCATATAGACGTGCCTTAGCCAGACGTGACTGGGCCCAGTAATACTGCATTCTACTTTCATGCTTATCCAATTCACTATTCGCTAAAACGCGTACCACAGGCTCTAATTGCAAGATATACTCCCTCGTTAGCGACAGCTTTTTCCCTAAATGTTTGTGGTTAAGGCCTACCCACTGTCGGTACTCTTTTGGTTGAACATATGGCTTATCCGCCTCACCCAACTGTCGAATTTTCTCCTCTAACTCTTGCAACTCTTTCTCGCTAGTTTCGATCAGCGAATTAAACCTACCTCGCTCACGCTTGGATAACGACAAGGTCTTGAGCCGGATTTCCGTTTTTTGGTCTCGCAAACTTTCATTAATATCTTGACTGCGAACCAACATTGCCTGCAGTTTACCCATCACATTTTTTTGTTCAGAATTTTTCAATATCAATTGATGCTCAGCGGTTTGTGACCACCAATAAACTAAATTTCCCTCCAAACTATAAAGCGCAGCGAGATCCTTAAGCGTTTCATGAAACGAGTTACTCGACATCAAATCAATCAAAAAAGGGGTCAGCTTGCCGTAATCGACAGTGGCATTGGCGCGGTACCAATTACTTGCGTCGACAATTTCCTCCAAATTCTGAATAAACTCTCGCGGCACCGTTCTTTTTTCAAGTATTTTTCTCGCCTCACCCAGCATAGCAATGCCTTTTTTGAAAGCCTTTTCCGCAAGCAGGTTGGCGCGCAGAGCTTTGCGTGGCGACCCCTCTTGCTCATATAAGTGAGCCAATAAAACCTTAGCCTCTTGCACTTCAGGTATTGCAATAGACCTTGAATTGAGCAATTCAAGCGCCGGGATAGCCTCTTCAAAGGATTCTGCTTTAATTGCAGTCCATGCATAGGTCAGCAACGCGCGGTTCGAATACAGTCCAGTGGTGCGGATTCCCGTCAAATAATATCTTGCGGCAATAGCATCTCCTGCTTGAATCGCCATTTGGGCAAGGCCGTGCTTCGCTCGATCCGCAAGGGAGAGCAGCTCATCGATATCGCCAGAATACATAGCAACTTTTTCAAGCCTATCGACAGCTAACGCAACCTTACCACTGCGCAGTTCGGTGACCGCTAAATTGAACATCAAATAATAAAAACGCACACTCTGTTTTGGGTCTACGTTTTGAAAAAAATCAGCCTCACCCTTAACGTGGCGGCCCTCACTTCCCACAAGTGAGGCTAGATAGTGATATTCCAGATGCATATCAGGATTAAGCTCGCCACTAACTCGATCGATCGAGTCCTTAGCACCGGCAAAGTTTGATTGCTGATAGTATAATTTCCCCAAATGAAACCACGCTTTCTGGCGCACATCAGGTTTGCTTTTTTGATCCAGCAACGCCTTGAAAAGCGACAATGAATCGTCTGGGAGACCATAATTCAGCAACATGCCGCCCTTCAGCAATTGTCCATTGGCGGAGTGAGCCTGTGGGTTTTGCTTGGTTAATGCGGTTTCGTTTTCAATTAGTGCATGGAAATAGTTCTGTTGATAAAACTCGTATAAAACGGGGCCATAATCCAATTCCGAGCGGGATTTCACATGGGATTTCCCTCCATCTCCTTGAACTCCCACAGCAGACGCGAGCATCAATAACGCACAAACAGCGCCGCTTATCCGCTTGATCGTAAAATGTTGATCAATTCTCATCGGTAACTACCAGCGCTTCATCTGAAACTTTGCTTCCTGAGTGGCGCCGTCATCAACAACTGCCAACTCCAGGTACTCACTACCAATTCCCTTTCTAAACTCCACATTGGAAGCGCGCTTTAGAGCTCTACCGTTATTGTCTATACCAGTAAAAAAAGCTGTGGCCGTATGCATTCCTTCATTTAAATTTGTAATATAAAGGCGATGAATGCCGCCACGGGACAAAGCAGCACGTTGCTTATCCGAAAATAATTGAGTGGCCACAAGCTTGCCATTGAGTTTTAATTTCACACTCTCCAAACGGAAAAACTGTCCAGAAGATAGCGAAACAAATACAGAAAAGCGCGTATTCGAAGGAAACAGCAGTTTTTCTTCCATGTCACGCAAATCTTTATTTAAGCGAATCACATCTGACTTTAATCGCTGAATATTTTTTGAAATTTGCTTTAGCTCACTCTGTGCCTGTTTTTCATGAGCGGCTGTTTCTGCCACCGCAAATTTCTTCGGATCGACTGAGCTAACCCAAGTTTTTGCTGGCTTTTCATCTACCTTCGGTGCAGCTTGTTCGCCTTTTTTATCTTCTTGCGCCAGGGTACCGTTTACCACAAATAACAAAATACCCACTAAACACTTAAACTTGCTTTTCATTACAGCTCTCACCAAGCTTCTCAAAATGACTATTTTTAAAGGGGCAACAACATGCATCGGCTGATTCACCCTGTCACCCGGAACTGCCATAGTTCAGCAATTTTTAAATATCGTCAAAAAACATGCCAAACAATAACAAATATAAAATAAGGGTATTATTACAAAAGTCGAACCCCAATAAATTTTTTTTAGAATCCATTAAACTGGTCAGAAAACATACTCTATTTACTAACGCTTTCCCACAAGGGGCTCGCAGTGGAATACAGATCTGAGAACAGCCTAGCAAGGGGTTTGAGACGCCTCCGCAATTTCGTGAACTTTATTCCGCAGCAGTCCAATTTAAATTTAATTGATCCCTCCATCGCAGGCCGGTTTTGATTCGCTAAAACGCTTGCTATTCGTCTATAATTTACTACTTGAAACTTTACTATTGCCGGGGCCCTAATGACAAAAGCTTTTGCCTTACCCAAAAACATCGCATTACTCATCCTCGTATCGGTGGCTTCCAATTCTATCGCGCAGAACTCAACGAATAAAAATACGATTGGCGGTATAAACTCCGATGAAGATCAAGAAGAAATTATCGAACCGGAAAAAAAATCGACACCGGTTCGCTCAGCGCAAATAGACACGGAGCATTTCGAGTTAGGCGTTTTTGGCGGCGAGTTGAACACAGAAGATTTCAACTCCAATCCTGTTTTTGGGATATCTTTTTCATATCACGTTACCAGCAACATTATGGCTCAAATAAATCAGGGCTCATCGGATGTCGACAAAGCGACCTTTGAAGAGCGCGATATTATTGATGGCGACGGCTTCCTGGCGGAGAGCGACCGCACCTTTACCTATCGTTCCATTCTCGGCGGTTACAGAATTTTAAGTGGTAGGTCTTTTCTTGGCAGCAGATTAAAAATGAGCTCCTCTATATACCTGCTAGCAGGCTTAGGTCAGGTCGAATTTGCAGACAACGAAAGCACAAGCTACGAACTGGCTGCAAGCTATAGAACGGTAGTCACAGACTGGCTCACAGTCAACCTAGACCTAAAAGACCATATATTTAACAGGGATTTTCTAAACGACGACAAAACAACGCATAATGTAGAGTTTTCTCTAGGTATCAATGCGTTGTTTTAACGAAAAACAACGCTAAAATAGATAACCCAAGCCGACGCTCAGTAAACCATTTCGTGTACTGCCGTCCTCCTCAACAATCAGATTCGACGTGTAAATAAAATTTCGATAATCGAAGCGCATCACAAAACGCCTGGCGAAGGACACCTCGTAGCCTGCGCCCAACGTGTAAGTAAAATTTGCCTCGCCACCAAACTCGGTGTCACCAACGCCTGCCACCAAATAAAGCGTTGACAAATTCGCTTCGCCTTCTCGAAAAAAAAACTCCCCTTGCAGCAAATTGTAACCAACCAGCAAATCGTAGTGAGAATATGTTCGATCATCACCTTCAAAATACCGCCCAACGGGGCTATCTTTTTCAAAGGAAGAGAGCCCAACATCTGTTCGCAGGTAATTAAACTGCAAGAAGAAGTCTTCCGTAGCCTTGAATGATACATTCGCACCGACTGTGAATTCACTACTAAAATCTTGTAGGTTCAAAATACCGGTGTTAAAACCAATCTCAAAATATTCATTATCTATTGAGCTTGCGCTGCCGCTTACGGGTTTATCCTTCTGAGTAGAAGCGAGCGAGCCGCTAGCACCCAACAAGCAAGCCAACAATAGACAAGCATTATTCATCAGAAGAACGTGTTGAAACCTAATCGCCATGAACCTAAACCTGCATCATCTGTGTCTGTGGAAACTATGTAAGACCGGTATTCAAGTTTAATTAAGAAATTCCGTCCGAGGTAAAAATTTGTCCCGATCGCATAGTTTTGATAATCCGAGCTGCTGTTTAGAGGTAGGGGAACAAAGCCCGGCTGAGAATCGATTTTAATATTCCCTAGACCGAGAAGCAGGTAGGGCGACAAGCGCCACTTTGATATAGGCTCAACAAGCACGTTAACGCCGTAGTAATCGCCGCGAACATCCTCCCTGTAGGCTTTTCCGTATTCCGCTTCGACACCCAACCAACTTGTTGCCCGATAGCCCACAAAGGCCGACCATAGGTCAGATCCGTCTAATTCACCGCTACTGAACACACCGGCAGAGTAACCAACTCGCCAAGTGTTTTTCAGATAGTCTCCAAAACTGACATCGGGTAAATCTGCGGGCTCACCAGAAACTTGAATGGTGCGAGAAATTTTCGCGGCGGTTACCCAACCAACCCGCCCATTTTGAGTACGCACTTCGTACCAACCGGGACGGCGCGTTAGTACATCGATATACTCGCCTTCTTCTATGGCGTGCAGCACCGGGTAACCGCGACCGGGCCCAGAGTGCACGTCCGCATAGGGATCGATAACTTGCAATCTCAATATCGCTTTGTCTTTGGCTAAAGACATTGATGAAACGAGGACAAAAAATAAAATAAACAGCTTGTTTTGGCGCATTATTTTTCCAAATATATATCTTGGATTTCCGGTCTTATGCAGTAATTTTTTTTTACTATGCCGGGGTCGCAATTCTAGCGAGTTTCGACAGGGAAACACCACCCTAATATTTGATCGGCAGAGAATTAAAATTTCGGAGCACAAGTCTCAAAAACAGATAACCACAGCTTGCGAAACCGAACTGGCTAACGGCGCCTCCCAGCCCTTTGAACTCTCGACTGGCAACCACTGATCACTATTTAAACCATCACCACTTCATTAAAGCCACTACCCGCAAGAAGGATCGCCACGAGCACCCAATAAAGAATAATACAAAGTACGCATTAATTGCGACTTTTTGGTGCCCTCGTTCCAATTTTAATACTTTATTAGCACAAAAGACCAAAAAAAATACTATAAAAGTACCTATCACATAAAACAACATGCTGGACTTAAGAGGGGATCTAAACAAAGCCCACTTGTTTGTGACGCAGTACCGTTAGCACGGTGGGATTGTACTAAACTTCATACAGTAATTTTTTTTGCATAACACACAAAAATATTCTGGTCAACATGGGGTAACCGCCGTTACGGCTAATACCTGTCACGGGGGGCAACATTGTCGGCAGCTGTCGAATAAGGCCTGGTTAGATTAAGGCTTAAGTCGACCAGAACGGTAGCAATACCCAATGGGGACCCTGTGTGCATGCCAGGTTAATTCCCAGGGCACAGCAGCGACCGCAGACGCACTGTTTGGCCAAACCGCAGCCGGCCGGGGATATTCAGCAATTAACACAGTCCAGTTTTAGATTTAAAGATCCAATTTTGAGTTTAGTCGAAAATACGCTATCCCACAAAAAAACGGGAAATAATTCACAGAATGACAAACAGCCTCTCAGCAATAACAACAAAATGTTTGCTTTTCTCCCATAGCGTTGCATGGGCGTTAGCTTTGTTGGCAGGTTTTTGCGTAGCTTATTTCAACACCTTGGGCAAAATCGACACACACTTGCGTAACTCTGCAACACATCAAGCCGGTCAAGTTGCCCAATATATTTCGTTTATATCGGCGGCCAACCCCGAAAAAGCACTTGTTAAAGAGCTAACGCACACTCTGCATTCGAATCGTCTAAGTCCCAGCCCACTTACTGAGCCCTCCTCGATACGGGTGTACAACAGCGTTGCAGACCTGTTTATAAAGAAGCCAAAATCCACGGATTCCCCGGAGTACTACCGGCAAAAACTGGAGGCCGGCAGTAGCCCAAATGGCTTTTATCGGCACAACCAGAGTATCGCCACCGACCATCACGGTGTCTGGAATATTGAAGTAATCTTAGACAAAGCCCAAATGGAGAAAAAATTAAACCAAGAACTCGTTAAACAATTTATCACCGTGTTGATATGTTGCACCTTGATATTCTCGCTAATTTTTCTACTGATGAAAAGATCACTAGTAAAAGCAATTGTCGAAACCGAAATCGCCAAACACACCCTAGATAATATGGAAGAAGGCGTGGTGGTTATCGACAATAACGATAAAATTTTAAACTACAACCAGATGTTTATTAAGCTGACCGGGATATCAGAAGAGTTGTTGACCAAAGAGGGCTTTAAAGTCCACCAACTAGTGGATGATTCATCCAAAATGCGCAGCCTGGTGCGGGAGCAACTTCGCATAAACCAGCGCTGGTGCGGAGAGCTGCAAATTAAGCGCGGCTCCGATGAGCCAATTCCCGCCAAGGTGAGTATTAGTATCGTAAGAAATAATGTCAATCGCGTAGCAGCCTTTGTAATCGTAATTAACAATTTAACCAAACAAAAAACCCGCGAAAAGCAATTAGAGCAATTGGCCTACTTCGATCCGCTAACCACGCTAGCCAACAGAGCGAGTTTCGACTTAAGACTCAAACATGAAGTGGACGTCTGCAGGCGCCTCGACCGAAAACTATGTATACTTTTTATTGATTTAGATAAATTCAAAACCGTCAACGACACCCTTGGCCACGAGTGCGGCGATCAAGTCCTCAAGATTATAGCCAAACGCTTTCGTACCCGCTTGCGCAATACCGATACGCTGGCGCGAATTGGCGGCGACGAATTCACAGTGATCCTCCCCGATCTAGACGGTAATGGCGGCTTCGAAAAACTGGGGAGAGAACTGATTACTCTCGCGGGTAGCGCAATCCGGCTGGATCAAAGAGACGTTTTTTTGGGTGCCAGTATTGGCGCGGCCATTTTCCCAGATGATGCGACACACGTTATTAACCTGTTAAAACTCGCGGACGCGGCAATGTATCGAGCGAAATCGCAAGGGCGCAATCAAATTGTCTTTCATCACAGCGAGCATTGCATAGATTGTTCGGAGCAAAAAAGCGTGGCGCACGAGTTGCAACAGGCAATTTATAAAAATGAGTTACAGCTGGTTTACCAAGCCAAAATAAATATGAGAACTGGCAATATCGAAGGTTACGAAGCGCTGCTGCGCTGGAAACGCGACAATAACTTGGTTGCACCCGCTAAATTTCTTCGTATTGCAGAGGAGCGTGGGCTGATAAACCAAGTCGACCGCTGGGTTATACGTGCCGGTATACAACAACTTAAATCATGGCACACACGGTTCCGTGACGATATATCACTGGCAATAAATATTTCCTCGATACAATTTTATGATGCAGAGCTAATCCCTTTTCTAGGCAGCGAAGTTCACCGCGCCAAGCTCGACCCGGCAAAAATTGAAATTGAGATCAAAGAGTCCACACTCTGCCAAGACGAACAACGGGCAGCCAAAACGATTCGATCGTTAAAGAGGCTCGGGGTAAAAGTCGTTATTGACGATTTCGGTACTGGATACTCATCAATCGGCTGCCTCGGTAAACTGCCCATTGACTGCTTAAAAATAGACCAGTCGTTTGTCAGCAACATCAAGGAGGAGCAAAACGATCAGACTGTGGCAAAAACCGTGATCTCTCTGGCAAAAAGCCTCGGTATTGATGTCGTCGCAGAAGGTGTTGAAAGAAAATTGCAGGAAACGGTTATCAAAGATTTGGGCTGCCAACTTGCTCAAGGATATCTTTTTTCTCGACCCTTACCAGCTAAGCAAATAGAGCGGGAATTGGAAAGTGTTTACGAGGTTCACGCCTAGCTCTACCCATCGACGCGTCGTCTCACTGCAGCGCCTTAGCAACCAACGCAAGAAACCTCAAAAGCATACCCCCGCCGTGAATGCCTCCTTGCAAACTCATCACCCACCTTCTAGCTGGTTGCGGTTTGAAACAAGTGGTAACCCCATTCTTTCCCAATAAGTAATCTGTCAAGGTTGAGGCTGAGCACTTCGCAAACCACTAGCTACGTTTTTGGCGACGTGCCGCAAGCCAAGCCCGCAGCGCCGTTGAGTTAACAATGCTGTATGTGAACAATTGCAACACAAAATAGAATATCAGAGCCCAAAACAATAGCGCGGCAGCGATCCAGCCAAACAAATAAGGCGCTTCCATTAACGTTGACATTAGTGAATCTTGGTAGTAGAAGAACCACGCATTTTCCTTCGGAAATACCCAAATGTGCAGGGTATTAAAGACTTTTTTGGGGCCAATCAGGAAGACAATAGACGCTGAAATAATGACAAAAACCGTGGTACCCCAAAATTGTTGCTTAATCGAGGGCAAGCGACGCCGCTTGAAGCCCCTGATAACAATAATTAACCAGCATACGATAACAATAAGCACCAAAAACTTTAATAAGCTAATAAGATCAGCCACATCTTGCAAATGGGCAATTTCGGGCTCTCGCAACAGCTTTTGCCTGCCGAAGCTCTGCGTATCAAAGGATATGTCGGCTAAGCCCTCGCCACCGCGATGTATCGCTTTGTTTATTTCGGCAAAAGCACGGGCTCGCTGCTCGCGGGTGGTTTCTGCGAAACCTGGTATGTAGCGGTTCTGCGGACCGTATTTGTCGATAGCAGCACCGATACTGGTATGGTCGTGCCACAGCCCATACCAGAAGTTTTGCGGTGCGAGAAAAACCCAAGAAAGGATGAGAGCCACCAAAAAACTCAATATGCCAAAGGCGGCAGCCCCAAGAATTTGTTTGCGCAAAATGTTCATAAGCTCTATGTTAACAAATTCCCTATGGGATGACGGAGAGAAAGTGACACAAGTGCACCTGTACAACCACTGCGCATTTAAAGGGCCATCCCTTCTCTTTCCTTGCAAGTATCGGTGGTATCTCGAAGCCCGAAAACGCGGATTGCCCGCGGTTATTTCTCCAGCGATGCTCTATCGGAACATTCCCCCCCCGGATCCGGGAGGGGCATTGCTTTTACCCGAGTTACTCGCCAGAGGATAATTTAACCCACGCTCCAGTGTGGTGACTTCTCAGCAAGGCGTCAAGGCACTGCATATTCGCCAAGGCATCGGATAAGGGAGTAGGCACGGCGCGTTTTGTGCGAATCGATTCAGCAAAGGCATCTACCTGAGCTTGGTAATGATTGCAACTATCTAAATAGACCGTATCTCGGTTTCCATTACACACCAGCTCTAGCGCAACGGGCTCGCCCGGTTCTTGATAAAATGGCGTCGGAATAACCAGCTCGCCCTTCTCGCCCGCCACGACCACTCGCTGGCTGGGGTGGCACTGCGTTGAGCTGCGAAACTGTGCCCGCCCACTGGGAAAGCGCAAAGCCCCCAAAGCGAGTCGGTCAACTTTAAACGCCAAATCGACATCAATATCGGCAAACACCTCTGTGGGTTCCTCATTAAAAATATATCGCGCGACAGAGACACAGTAACAGCCAATATCAAGTAAACCGCCACCGCCAGTAGTGTGCATATTGCGGACATTTTGGGGGTCGTTGTTAAAATACGAAAACACGGCGTAAACGCTACTAACTTTTCCCAACTTGCCGCTTTGAATAATTTGCCTCACTTCTTGCCATTGAGGGTGAAAGCGGTACATAAATGCTTCCATAACTTTGATTTCAGGGTATTGCGCTGCGGTATCCACAAGGCGCTTCGCATCGCCATAGTCTAGACCTAAGGGTTTTTCACACAGTATATGCTTACCGGCTTTGATCGCCTCGATACTCCACTGGGTATGCAAATGATTTGGCAGCGGATTGTAAATCACGTCAATTTCTGGGTCTTCAAGCAACGCTTCGTAAGAGTTGTGGTATTTATTAATGTTAAAACCTTCAGCCTCTTGTCGTGCTTTTTCGCCGCTGCGTGAGCCGAGGGCTGCTACTTCCGAATGGGATGTAGCCTGAATAGCGGGAATTAACCAGGTACGTGCAATTTTAGACGTACCCAATATTCCCCATCTCAATTTATCGTTCATTATTTTTCTCCATTAATGGCTAAAGACCCTAACGCTGTAAAAAATGTATGCACCCTGCACAACTAAAGGCCTAGTGATAACTGCAAAAAAACCCTACATCGCATTGAACACGCTCGCTCAGACTGCATTGCCCAGTGCGGGGGTATACGAGAGTGACTGGGTGCATATCTCAAAACGACGTCAGGTGCACGGCTTAAGTCATTTCTACCTAGGTCTCGTATATACCCAAAACACTTGAGATTTAGGCTTCATGAGCACGCCCCTAAGTGCCCTTGGCGGTGTTGCTCCGACTTAAATAGACTGGCTTATTCTGCGTTGTCTCGGCAATTGCTCCTGCATTGCCCTAATACCTCACATCCCTGTGCATATCGGCAATTGCTCCTGCATTGCCCTAATACCTCACCATCCCTGTGCATATCGGCAATTGCTCCTGCATTGCCCTAAT
>JAHQVY010000215.1 GCA_019634095.1 Cellvibrionaceae bacterium | reverse complement strand
AGTTGAATCTACTGCGGACGCCCAATAAACTGAAATTAAAGCGTTTTTTCAATTTTGCGGCTGCACCCGTAGAGTGACTACGAATTTGCCGCAAAAGTTAAAAAATTCACTCTAATTTCAGCCCCTTGAACGCCCTCGATACGATCCAACTGATTTATTTAGGTTAATGGGTTAAAAATAGCTGAGTGAGTGCTTAATTATAATGCCCATTGCAGCGAACGGGCAATGGAGTAGACATTTTGACTGTGACCGTTTTCGGGGATTATTCATCTTCTGGCGCGTATTTGATATTGGTTATATCAGTGCTAAGTTTTATTTGAAAAGTAGCTATCAGGCCTTATTCTAAAAAAAGTTGTTTTTAAGAAAGGTCGCTTTGGAAAAAACCAAGATTCCACCACAGTTAAAGTAACGCCTAAATCTCAAACGCTTTGGGTATAGTCTTTAGGAAACGACTATGTACAAAGAATAATCGCTCCATCCGGAAGCCGACAACACAATGGCTAGCTGTATGCGCACTTCTTGGCGCTGTTTATGGAATGCCGGCCTATGCCTTTTGCTCGGTTGCGTTTGAGTAAGAGATAAAAAGTGACGATAAGCTTATCGGTAAAAGAACTTCTTACACAGTATTTGATATCGACGATTTAACCATCATTGAACAGACGCTTCACTACCAAGAAAAAGAAGCGATAGCGCTTGAGGAGCAGGTACTATCAAGCCACAAAATTTCGATAAAAGATGAAAAATCTAGCGCTGTGCGTTGGTGCCATATTGCTGAAAATCAGGCCTTCATCATCCTAAATTAATCATTTGAATCTACTGCGGACGCCCAATGAACTGAAATTAAAGCGTTTTTTTAATTTTGCGACTGCACCCGTAGAGTGACTACGAATTTGCCGCAAAAGTTAAAAAATTCACTCTAATTTCAGCCCCTTGAACGCCCTCGCTACGATCCAACTGATTAATTTAGGATCATTAAAGAAATGGGGCGAGATGCGGACGGTGAATACTCGATTACTACGACGAGCTTTACTTCGGGAAACCCTTGATGCCAAAAACGTGATCCAAGTTTAGGCTACAAAATGCTGCAACTGATTAACTTAGGATTATAGAGAGCCCTCAGCTTATGAGAGCCTTCAGCTAAAAAGAGCCTTCAGCTAAAAAGAGCCTTCAGCAAAAAAAAGCCCTCAATGTTCAGGTCAGCGCTAGAATTGCGGTTCCAAAATCGACAAAACAGTTCTGGGCCAAAAATTTAGATCACCTTAGGGTACATTAAGGCCGCGCGTTTTTATCTAGCAGAACAATTGCCTGAGCCGCTGCACGTTTTAGCGAGGGGTTTTCTATACGTTTGCCAACGTTTTTAAGTAGGGGTATGTGGGCAGTGTTGCCGCTGAGTATTAGTGATTTAATGGCCGCGAGTTGAATTTCGTCCGATGGTGGGTTTTGGCTATTCAGTATTTTAAGTGCGTGGGCCTCAATTTCTGGGCTTTCTAGCCAATTGGCAACTTCCATTGCCACCATGCGGGTTGTATTGCTAACCCTTTTCGAGCCTACTAACTCCAGGCTTAGGTCATGCAACCGTTTGTTGTCTATTTCGTTTGTGTGGTAACTAATCCGCGAAAGTGAAGTGAGGGCTGTGGCAGCAAGATCGTTTTTTTCCTCGCTGCTCACGCGCCAGAGTAATGCAGATATTTTCTCGGGTTGTTCTGAGTGATTATAGATTGAATCGCTGCGGGCAATAATTTCATTTTTAACATAACTGGAAACGGCGTTATTTTGCAGCATGCTAACAAGGCGGGATTCTGCTTGGGCATGTTGCGGCCATTCATCGGTTAAGTAATCTAAGCTTCGGCTCTGCATAGCCTGCCATTCGTAGTCGGAAAACCCTTCTGGGGTGCCCAGGTGCAAAATAGAAAATAAAAATGCGATATCTTGTGCATTTCCCCGGTCGAAGATTTTTTCTGCGGCGCGGCTGGCTTGAATAAACTCGCCGTTTGCATTGAGCGCTAAAAACACCCCGAAGAGTGTATCTTGATTCCTTTGGTAAAGTATTTTGGCTCGCTCTGTATTATTTTTCCTATCGCGTTTAATGGCTTCACTCTTGCGTGGGTGCTCCCGTTGACCGGAGTTGAGAATGGCGGCGTTTAGTGCGTTTTCGTTTTGCAAGGCATTGTTACCTAAGCCGGAATCTTTGCCCGGTTTGATGACATTGGCGATTAATACGCCAACGCAAATTATAGTGCTTGTTGCGGCGAAGTATTGGAGAATCTGCGTTTTGGTCATGGTGTGATACCTTAGCTAATGATATCTATGTGGTGTTAGCGGGTTATTTAGAAAACGTACACCGGGTTTCAAATATGCTGTACACATCTCACTGCAAGCCCGATAGAAAGGAATGAGCCGGAGTCTATTTTCTTTGGATTAAAATAGGCGTCCTTGCCAGGGGAGTCTTACGGTTGTTTAAATTAGGTTTTTCCTTGTTTTACTATTTAATTATTTATTTCTCACTCTTGCGTTTATTCGTCGCCGTTGAGGGTGCCATCGCGGTCGCGGTCCAGTGCGATACGCGTACCTGAACCAAAGGGCACACAGGTAAACGTCGTTTCCTGACCGGGGGTGCGTGCGAGGTTTTTCAAAGCTGACACTTGCATAGCGTTTTCCCCAGAACGGTCGCTTATAAAGCGATTATCGTCGGCGTTGTATAGCCAAGCGCGCTGGGTGCCGTCTATGACTGCGCTGGCCACTAACTCGCATTCCCTAACCTCACCACCGAGGATTTGCGATGCGAATTGTTGTTCGGCGCGCTCTATAAGTAGGTCCACCCGGTCTTCTACCTCGCCATTGCTCTGTGCCGACAAGGTAATTTGCTGGCCAGTAATGGGAGGCAGGTCGGAGTCGAAAGCTAACATAAAGGCTTCGATATCCTGGCGCTGTGGGTTGCCACCTTCAAAACCAACTTGCCCGTTGAAGGCAGAGTTAAACACCTCGCCGTTCATAAACCGTAAAATGGTTTCGATGCCGCCATCGTGGAACATACCGAAACCGCGAATTTGATCGCCTTTATTTTCGTTGTCAAAGGCATTGACCCCGTCGGAAGGCGGTGCGCCGAACATACCGACTTTAGTATACACATTGCGGATCTGTGCGATTTTAGTTACCTGGTTAAGCACATCGAACGAGGTTGTGCCATCGGTGCCGAAGAAACCATTGGCAGGGTCTAGGGTATGGCAGCCTTCACAGGTGAACCCGAGGTTGGGAATAAGTGGGACACCGTCGGAGCGGTGTTCGCCGAACACGGGGCGGCCCTCTCGATTACAAATAATAAAGCCGGAGCCGGCACAGCCGAAGTAAAACTCTCTGCCGCGAGTTTCCGCGCGATTTAAACTGTTATCCAGGGCGCGAACAGGGTTGGGGGGCAGCACCATTTGCAGCGCGAAATCGGTGAATTTTTGCATATCTGCGGGGTCGATAATTTCTTCGCGCCCGTGCAGGCCTTCAAAGGCAACAATAAAGTTGTTAAATGATAGTTCGCTGTCGAAAGGGGGTTCCTGGCTTTCGTCGATGCCAAAAAAACCGTTGGAGCGATCGCCGCGCCAGTGCATGGGGCCGTGATTGATCAGGCCTTTTAAGCTCTGTGTGGTCATGGGTCCCTTATTGGGGTGCAACTCGTTAACATCTCCCGTACCATTCACATTTTCGATTGTAAAGGTGTCCAGGGCACCACCTAAGTCGATAAAACTCCCGAGAAACCCAATTATACCGCCGCCATCTTCGCCACCACCCAGGCCAGCGGCAATGTCTAGTAATATATCTGCAGGGTTTTGCAGTATTTCGTCGTCCGGGTTACCCAAGTTCCAGGCGAGGTGGTCTAGGTCACCAAAAATGTGGCAGCTGGCACAGGCCGCTTCACCGTTGGATGAAGAGATGTCGGCGTCGTAGAGGAAGATTCGCCCTTCCACCACCGATTGCGGTTCGGGGTTAAACATGGCCCGTCGATCTATTTCACGCTTTGTTTCTAAATTAACAATGGTAACGGTATTGTCAAAGCGGGTAATAACATAGAGTTGATTGCGCGATTCATCGAGAATCAAACCGCTGGGGCCGCCACCGCTAAGTTCAATGTAGTTTGCGCTATCTACCTCGGGGTCAAAATCATCATTCTCTAAAGCCTCTGTAGCAAACACGCCAATTTTTTTCGAGCCGTAGGCTGCAACCGCGAGCCAATCGCCATCGGAGGACACCACCATATCTAAAGGCATGGCTAAGCTGTGCTCTTTAACGCCTTCTGGGGCGGGAGTGATGTCGTAATCTATGTGCTTGTTAAGATGTCGCGGAAAAACCCCCTCTTCGTTAATGACCGTAATGCGGGCCTCCGATAAATGCCCCTGCAAGGTTTCGCCGGCAAAGTCACCGGGACCTTCGAATAAGCCTATATTGTTGGCTTCGAAGTTACTGGCGTAGATAGTGCCCGTAACGGGGTTAGTGACCATGTTAAAAATGGTGGTGCCCACATGGTTAAAGCTGCGGGTTTCTTCCAGGGTTGCTGCATTAATTTCGAACACATCTTTATCGGGTAAACTGAATTTCACCACGTCGGTCCAGTCGCGGCCTTCGGGGTCTTCGAAGCGGCCCGTGTCGCGATTAAATTTAACGATAATGCCGGTGAGCGGCGCGCGCTCGCCAGAGGCATCGGTTTTCGGGCCGACGATACCGCCGGGTACCAACTGGCCTTTAATTTCGCAGGTTTCTTCTTCGTGTGGACACACGGTACCTTCACTGACGCTGGCGGTTTGATTACCCGAAAATAATGCGGCGGCATACACGGTTAAGCCGTCGGGGCTCAGTGTTAGCGCGCGCGGCGTATCGCTGAATAACTCGATAATTTTTAGCGGCGTGCCGCCAAAGCTACGGCCTTGGTCGGCGGCATCGAATACCCAAACGTCTGCGCGGGGTACGCTCGGGGTAGTCAGCTGCGGGTCGCCCGCACCGGGAACGTTGTCGATAGATCTATCTGTGCGCTGTTGCCCCCGGTGGGCGGTGGTAATAAAGGCGCGCCCATTGGCGGAAAAAACAATGTCGCGAGGCTCGTCTCCCACCAAAAGCGTTTTTGTTACGCGGGGCGGCGACACCGATAAATCGACAATGCTAACGCTGTCGGAAAGATGGTTGACCACCCAGACTTCATTGTTGCCATTGATGGCCACCGATACCGGTTCCAAGCCCACGGGAATCGAATACAGCGGTTGCAGCCCGTTTTCTGTAATCGAAAACATTTCTAGGCGGTTATCCGGCGTGTTGCAGGCAAACAAAGTGGTGCCATCTTGTGAAATCGCCAATGGCCTAACGTGGCCGCTTTCGAAGGTAATAAAGTCCGGTGTTTGCGCAACACAGAGGCTGGAACCAGCGCCTAGTACCAGGCCGAAAGCCACAGGTTTTAGGGGCTTAGTCATTTTGTAAATAACTGAAGAACTGAATTTTCTTATCCTTAAAAGTGTGTTTAGCATAGCTAAAACCTCTAGTGGAAAATTAACTTGATCTGGTGTTTCTATTTTTCAATGCAGTCCTTTTATTTGTTAGGTAAAAAATAAGCATAATTTCTAGGTTTTTTAACTTTTTTATGGCTTTTTATTATGGAATTTATGCCGCTTTTTTAACGGATATCCTTGTTTCTACTTACAATTAAACGCCTAATAATTACTGATTGTTCGTGGTTTTTTTTTCTTGAACGCAACATCAAAAATGGATGTATATCTGTATTGAGTCCATTTTTTTTGGAATGATTATCAAGTTTCTGTATTGCATTTTCTGGTGTTTAATTAATTTTGCTGCACTTTTACAGGTCTATCTAATATAAAGTCTTGTTTTTGGTGCGACATTTACTAATTGATAATGGTTTTTGTTGTTTTTAAAATGCTACTAAAATATCGCTTATTTATAAGTCGAACACAGGCTAACATATTAACTTTGTGTGTATGCATTGGCTCTTAAAAATCTGAATGCGTGCACGGGCTATTTTTTAAGTCGGTTCAATAAATGGTTTATTTTTTTATTGGCGCCGCCAAAGCCCATCAAAATCGGCTTTGTTGCTCAATTGCAGGTTTAATGTCACCTGTGCTGGGTTTTCTGGCCAAGCCAAGTCAAGTCACGTACAGCGAACACGCCGACTGCGTTAACTAAATAGCCGCAGCGCGGTCTCGGATTGAACGCGGGATTCCTGGGTTGATAACGATGTTACATGCGGCAGTGCCCGCTGCATCAGCTTTGCCTGCTCTATCTTTACCTGCTGTGTCTTTACCTTTCCTGTCTTCATCTTGCAGGCCTTTCCCCGTTACGCCTTCAAACTGTGGTTCGGCTAAGGTTATGAACAAAGGTTGTACGAGTAGGGAAGCACCGTCGCCGCAGAAGCCGCACTGCAAGTGTATTGAACTTCTTTGCCAGCATTGGGCTCCGCAGGTAATTGAGCAGGTGTTCAGGCGTTTTAAAAAGAATTAGTCCGAAGCAGATACCAACGGCTTCGGGCCAGCAGTCGGTCAGAGATTTATTGGTTAGGTATCTTTTTGTCAATTCGACCAACATACAGCCCACTCTTGGCGGCTATTGAAGAATTATAGAGTTAAGGAAACAATATATTGGCTTATGGGTGAAGCAATGCTTTATGCTTTGCTTACTCGGAAGGTGAAAAGCTATAGGGGGAATGTATAAAAATAGTGATGTGCCAACTGCAAGGCGAGCAAGGGATCGGCCGATAGCGGCTATTAAATATCATGTGGATCATATTAAATTATAAAACAATAATAATAAAATAATCATAATAAAAAGGTAGAAATCATGAGTAATCACGTTTTATTACGCTTGATGTATGTATTTGTTTTTCTTGTGCCGCAAGTGTCTTTAGGCGCCACATACTATGTTTCTAAAAATGGTTACGATGGTAACGACGGTAGTTCTTCTGCGCCGTTTTTAACCATTAAAAAAGCCGCTTCTGTTGTGAAATCTGGCGATATTGTCCAGATACGAGAAGGTACCTATGTAGAGAAATCCATTACCCCAGCCGCCTCGGGCAGCAGTAATAATTATATTTGTTTCCAAATTGCCGATAACACGGGAAACGTGGTGTTAAAGCATCCGGCCAATTCTGTAGACGACAAAACACCCGTATTTAACCTTTCAAATAGAAGCCATATTTGGATTGAAGGGCTTCGATTTAAAGATTTTAAATACGGCTTAGCATCGATTTATATTTCTAATGGTAACAATAACGTTATTACTAGCAATATTTTCCAAAATCTGGGTAACGCTGAGGTGGGCTATTGGAGTCAGAACCAGGTTGTTGGTATTTTTAATGGCTGTGAAAATGTTGTTACCAATAACTTCTTCGACAGAATTGTTGGTGATGGTGTGAATGTAAACAGCTAAAAGTCTGAAAACAATTTGGTAGCAAATAACCATTTCACCAATTTTTCTGGCAAGAAAAGGAGTTGGGGTGGCAACAATCTCTATAATCCTAAATTAATCAGTTGGATCGTAGCGAGGGCGTTCAAGGGGCTGAAATTAGAGTGAATTTTTTAACGTTTGTGGCAAATTTATAGTCACTCTATGGGTTATCTACATGGAGGTAGTGTATTTCCGAAAGTTTGCTGGGAGCAAACTCGGTGCAGCCACAAAATTGAAAAAACGCTTTAATTTCAGTTCATTGGGCGTCCGCAGTAGATTCAACTGATTAATTTAGGT
>JAHQVY010000214.1 GCA_019634095.1 Cellvibrionaceae bacterium | reverse complement strand
GCCTATGGCCCCGAATGCGGCGGCAAAATTAAACTGCATTGGCTGGCAGTGCGGCAGTGCTATGTTAAAAACCGGTTCTCGGCAACGCCGCATACGCAAGGCTTAACCAGGCAACAGCAACATAGCGACTTTTGGCAAGACGAGCTGGGAGAACAAACTTGGCGATTAATCGAACACAGGCTGGCGCAGCAGGGGGCCGGCTGGCATGACTACCACTTAGTGCCGGCCCACCCCTGGCAAGTAAAAAAACTCGCTCCCCAGCTTAAACACCCGCTTGCCTGCAAAGATATTATCGATTTAGGCCAAGCTGGCGATGATTACCAAGCCAGCATCTCCGTAAGAACACTGATCAACCTTAGTCGCCCCGAAAAAGCCAATATCAAGCTTCCCCTAAGCATGGTCAATACCTCTTCGCTGCGCACCATAGAACCCCATTCTATTAGCACAGCACCGGTTCTTTCTCAGTGGCTAAGCGATATCGTAAACAACGATGCCTTTTTCCAACAACAGGCACCACTGGTACTGCTGCGGGAATATGCGGGCATCCGCCTGCAAGCACCCACCGAGAGCCGCGACAGTAAATCCCAGGCCGGCGACGCTTGGGTCGCGCAGATAGATGACAAACTGGGTGTGATTTTTCGGGAAAGCCTAGAACAGCATCAGCTCAGTAGCCAAGCGGTGCCTTTTATGGCGCTGGCAATGCACGAGCAAGACGATTTGCCGTTTATTCACGCTTGGATAGAGCGCTATGACTGCGGGCCTTGGTTGCAGCAACTGATAAAAACAGTGGTGCTTCCGGTATGGCACTTACTGGTTCACCATGGCATTGCCCTGGAGGCCCACGCGCAAAACATGATTCTTATTCACGATAATGGCTGGCCCAGCAAAATCGTATTGCGCGACTTTCATGAAAGCCTGGAATTTGTCGATGCCTTTGTTAAAAATCCAGAAATAGCTCCGGATTTCCTGCCATTGGAAGCTTGCTACCGCAACGCAAAACCAAACCAATATTATTGGATGGACAGTATTGAAGCCCTTAGAGAACTGATTGTCGATACGCTGTTTGTGTTTAACCTAACAGAGCTTTCCCATTTGATGGACAGCGTGTATGGATTTAGCGAACAGCAATTTTGGCAACAGGTTTATTTGCAGCTACAAGCCTACCAAAATAACAATAACACGCCCTTACAACGCCTGCGTGAAGTGGATATTTATCAGCAAACTATTCAAACCGAATCTTTGCTTAAACGAAAACTCAGCGAAACCAAGCAACAAGAATTCCACCATAAAATAGCCAACTCTCTGGCACATAAACTTGTTAAAGAAACGGCGGTTGTTTCCTCCACTGCCCCATCGCATCAATATTAAAAGGCACTGTATGCTAACCATTGACGATACTCATTATACTCACCAAGAATTTATTGAACTCAAGCAAATATTTTCCTCTCTCGAGCTCCACAAAAACTCGCTGCGACCGCTGGCAGTTTGCTTGGAAGATACGGCAACCTGGCTTGCACTGTGCTTTTTTATGCGACAACACCGCTGCTCGGTGATGCCGATTCACCCCAGCACGCCTTTGGCAACAGCAAAAAAATTGGCGGAAAATGCCGGCTGTTATCGGCTCTATTTTAAGAACATTGCCAATGCTATCGATATAAGCCCCCCAGCACATAAGCAGACAAACGCCGAACCGGGTTTAATTCAAATGAGTTCCGGCACTACCGGCGAACCCAAGTTTATCCAGCGCAGCTGGCTGGATATTGAAATAGAGATACAAAGTTACATACAAACTCTGACCAAGGCTGAGGATATGACACCGGTGGTTGCCTGCCCGGTGAGCCATTCCTACGGGCTGATTTGTGGCGTAATGGTGGCACTGGCGCGCGGCAAACAACCCCTTATCATTACCAGTATTAACCCAAAATACCTGGTTAAAAAGCTGCTTAAAACCGAGAAACCACTGCTTTATTCTTCCCCCACTATGCTGAAAGGGTTAATTCGATTTTGGCCAAACCAGCACAAGCTACACGCGGTAATGACCTCGGGTACGACCATGTCCCAGGCAACCCTTGAGGAGTTAAGCACAACCATTACCCATTTATTTCAACAGTATGGATGCTCCGAAGCAGGCTGCGTTAGTATTAATCAAGCAATGACGACAACGCAGGGCATGGGTACTCCCCTGCCTCATTTAGCCATATCTTGCAATGGCGACGCCAGCTCACCCGCGGAAATTATTGTGCGACTAAAGCATCGTGACGCGCCCCCTATTCACACCCAAGATTTAGGTTATTTAACAAGCTCGACATCTCACGAACAGCGTCTACACTTCGTTGCCCGTCAAGACGATACTATTATTGTCGCCGGTTTGAATGTGTATCCGCAGCAGGTGGAGGATATTATCCTCAGCCATCCGCAAGTGGAAGACGCCCTCATTTTCAAAATTGACGACCCCCATGCAGGACAGCGAGTGGCACTGCATTTCGTGGCCAAACAAAACCTCGATACGGCTGAACTTCGCCAGTGGTGCTCCCAGCATTTAGCAGATTTTCAACGCCCTTACCATCTTAGCCAAATAGAGAAGATAGATCGTATGGCTAATGGCAAAGTGAGTCGTAAAAAAACTGCACGTACGTTTTTGCAAAACCATCAGCGTGCTCAAACCCCTGCAGCACACGCTAAGTCTAATCAATAAAATTCTATCGCATAATATGCAACTGCAGACCACCATGAATAGATCATCAATTATTTCAGCAATCCACCATGTGCTGGAAAATGAACTACACACACCTGGCCTTGAAAATTTCGGCGAACACAGCCGGCTGAATGAAGACCTGTACTTAGATTCCATTTTAATACTGCAGTTACTAGTGAGCTTGGAGAGCAAGCTAGGCATCGAGATTCCCGATGATGCACTCAGTGCAGACGACTTTAAAACCGTATTCAGCTTAGCTGATTTTTTGCTAGCGCACAGCGCCAAGCCCGGTGAGGCTGCGCTCGGCGAGCAGAGCCCACAAACTCAAGAAGCCGAAGAGTTTCTAGATATCAAAGTCCACTGTTTTGTAAGCTGCCTGTGTGAAATTATTAAAGCGGATGCCCGGGTAGATCACAGGCCATTTTACTTCGGCGTGTGGGATGCAGAAGTTGTAGTGGATGAAAACTTTCACTTAAACTACCACTCTGCAACCATTAATCACGACTTCTTCAGGAAGTGGTATCGCAGCTTATATGGCGTTGCGGTAAAACCATGGTATGAAGACAAGGCCGACAAGTCGAAAAATATCGACACCCTACTTCGGCTGCTAGATAAAAAACCGCCTACCCAGCAAATTATGGTAATGCTGGATATGTTCCGCCTGCCGGAGAGAGAAAATAAATTTAATCAAAACCCTTTCCCGCACTACGTTTTACTTGAGAAAACTCAAGACCCAGACACCTGGTTTATGTACGACCCGGATTTTCGCTGGGAGGGTACGCAGCAAAAAAGCCAAGTGATTTATGCTATTGAATCCGATGCAGTGGGTGGCGGCTACGTCTTTGATAGCCGAGAGATTCAAGCCAGTTCTAAGCGCGACATTTACGATTACTTTCTCGCCTGTTTCAATGTGCACAGCAACCCAATGACCGATAGCGTATCGACCATTGTCAATTATTTTACGCGCAAACAAGATACTAAACCCGACGACCGTCATAAAGGCTTGGCGGAGGCCATTAAGCAACTACCGGTATTAGCAATTCGAAAATATGCCTATGAACACGGCTTCGCTTATTTCTGGCGCGAGCTCGGGCACGACGATGAAGCGTTTGAGGCCTGGTGTGAGGTGATAGAGGAACTGGTAAGTAGCTACAAAAAAATTCATTATCGAGCGATAAAGCTGGGCCAGTTTGCGGCGCATTCCGCGTCGAGCCACCAGCTGATTACAGAAATAGTTGAGTTATTGGCGCAGCAAAACCACCGAGAATTTACTATCAAACAAGGCTTACTCAAGGAATTCAATCGCTGGTGTGCCGTAAACCATCTCCCCTTATTCGCCCCCTCGTCAAGCCTGCAAAGCCCACTCCTGGAGGCTGGGATATGAATTTATTTATTTGTACGATTTCTTTTCGTCACCAATTGATATCGATTGAGGAGTTAGCTACCTGGGCGAACCGCAACCACTTTCAAGGGATAGAACTATGGGGTATTCATGCCAAAAACCTGATAGAGCAGCCACAATACGGTCGGGAATGGCTACAACAACAGGGCTTACGCACCACCATGATAAGCGACTACCTGCCCTTATCGGCCGACGCCAACACCCTGTTTGACGCCACGCAACAATTGGTTCGTCTTTGCAAACACTGGGGCTCAAAAAAAATCCGGACTTTTGCCGGTGAGACCGCAAGCGCCAATACCAGTGCTTCACAACGAAATTTATTAATTGAGCGCTTACAAAAAGTTTGCGATTGGCTCAAGGATGAGGAGCTGAACTTAGTGATTGAGGCACACCCCAATACTTACGCCGACAATATCCAAGGAATTTGTTGTCTTATAGAACAGGTAAACCGCGACAATTTTAAACTCAATTTCGATGTGTTACACATCTGGGAATCTGGCGCGGAAGTAGAACAAGCGCTGCAACGCTTAGCGCCGCATGTACAACACTTTCACCTTAAAAACATCAGTGCCTTTGATAATCTCGATATCTTTGCGCCACCCAACGTCTACGCACCCTCCGGCAAGCGTGACGCTATGGTGCCGCTGTTTGAAGGCGCCTTAGACTGCCGAGCATTTTTCGAGGCGCTGTATTTGCAGCCACATTTACAACTGAACACTGTGGATGCATCGCTGGAGTGGTTCGGACCGCAGAGCAAAGCAACCCTAGCCCGAGACCGCTACCTGATCCGACAAATACAGCAGCAGTTTATTAACACAGCGACTGGCCAAGCTGCCCATTAACTGGGTTGGGGCCAGCGGTAGCACGGCTGGCCGTTTTGTGAACTTCAGCTGCTATTTCTTATGGTCTTTGTCGTGGCTCGGGTAATAAGTAGCCAGGCCCTGTATGGCAGAGTACAGCTCGCGCGCATACTTTATATCGGCATTTTGCTTGGCTTTCATGGCCGCCACAATCACGGCGTGGTGCCTACGCAGGCGCTCATCGTAATCCTTCTGGCTGCTTTTTACCCGCTGAGTCAGAAAATAGTCACTAATAGTTGCAATAACATTTTGCGCATGTTTTTCTTTATTCATTACCCAGCGTACAAACTGATTTCTGGACTGGGCATCGTTACCTTTCAGCTGCGCCATTAAATTGGTGGCCTTCTCAACTGTCATTGCATCTTCCAACATCGCCTTGTAGCGAGCGTGGTCATCATAGATTCCACAAGGGACTTGACAGTGTGAGCTGGCGAATTGGCTCACAAAAATAAGCATTAATGCTGCGATATTTAGTACATAGTGAAATTTCATCGAGTCGTCCCCGCTCTCTATTAAATTAAATGTGTGTAAGAATGCTTACCTTTTTAGTTCGAAAAAAGTTGCCTATAAACCTATAAAAATGAACACAGCCCCACCTTTTGCCGCTGAGGTGCAAAGTAAATTGTTTAGCTAATGGTTTAGCAGAAACTTGCACTCTTCGCCGCAGCAAACAGCGCAAATATAGCCGAGAATATTTCTAGAAGAGACCCCATCTGGTGAGCTGTGAACCCAAATCCAATTGCCTTGACAACTTCGACGCTAAGCAGTACCAAAAATATCGGCTGTAAACCCGCTTTGCCCCGGTGGTTTTTACGCTGCCAAACCGCCTACCTTTTTGGCAGCGCTTTTGTTACTTAAGACTATTACTACTAGCCCTATTACTGTTGTTCTTGCCCTAGTCTTGCTCTTCCTTAGCAGGCTTATACAACGACTCGTCAACCTCCTCGAGAAAACCTTTGGAGTCTACACTGCCGCGCCACTGCCACGCCGGTGACACCAAAACCATATTGTAAGGGGGCCGCGCACGGAAGTCCGGCCGATTAAGCTCTGTGATAACCGTCCCCAAAAATACCAAGGCGGGAAGCAGTAGCGATACGAACACTCTCCGGCCTGCACTTAAGCTGGTGCTTTGGTGACAAGAGGCGTATACCGCTATGAACAATACAAACATT